>NZ_JAHGAN010000013.1:0-33962 GCF_030248625.1 Vibrio sp. D420a
CACCTTTTTGGTTTGCAACACTCCAAACAATCATGATGCGCTACCTAAGCTAAGCCAACTTCAACCAACATTCTCTCGGCGATTCGCTCAAGAGGAAGGTCTTCAGTTGAAATGCCCGCTTTAGCAACCGCTTGAGGCATACCATATACAACACAGCTGTCTTCATCTTGTGCCCAAATGGTTGAACCTGCAGATTTAAGCATGCGTGCACCCTCACGACCATCTGCACCCATTCCGGTAAGTACCATAGACAGCACTTTGTCGTTATAGATCTTCGCCGCAGAGCCAAATGTCACATCCACACAAGGTTTGTAGTTCATGCGGTCGCCACCATCGATGATACGCAGTCGAGCTGAACCCGGACGGCCATCTATCATCATCTGTTTACCACCTGGTGCTAGATAAGCAACGCCAGGCTTTAACATGTCGCCATCTTGAGCTTCACGCACTTCAATCTTACATAAGGTGTTCAAACGACTCGCAAATGCTGCGGTAAATGTTGCTGGCATATGTTGAATCAACACAATTGGATGCGGGTAATTCGCAGGAATACGTGTCAGAATCTTCTGAAGTGCTACTGGGCCACCCGTTGATGTACCAATAGCAGTCAACTGATACTTCTTACCTGATGCGCGGAACTTGGCTGCCGCAGGCTTAGCCGGAGCAGCTGTTTGGCGCAACGAAGAGACTGCAGGTGCTGCCGTTGATGCAGCTGGCGTCACTGGGCGAGAAATCGAAGCTGTACGTCTTAGTAGCGCACGCTTTGATGCGATCTCAATAACACGTTGTTGTAGCAGTGAAACTGCCTCATCACGGTTTCGAGCAATGTCTTCAAACTTTTTCGGCAAAAAGTCTAGAGCACCTGCATCCAACGCATCCAGTGTTGCCTTCGCACCATCGTGTGTTAACGAAGAGAACATTAGAATCGGCGTTGGTGTTGCAGCCATGATTTCACGGACGGCAGTAATACCGTCCATAACTGGCATCTCAATATCCATTGTGATGACATCAGGTCTCAGCCTTTTGGCTTTTTCGACCGCTTCTTTGCCGTTTACGGCAACGTCAATGACTTCTAGGCGCGCTTCTGAATTGATGATCTCGCTTACTCGACGACGGAAAAAGCTCGAATCATCAACGACTAATACTTTAATCGCCATATTTATCCTTAAATTAAATTCTAGACGCTGCTGCGTACTGCTTCAGTAGATCTGGTACATCTAAGATAAGAGCAATATGACCATCACTGGTGATCGTTGCTCCCGCCATACCTGGCGTGCCTTGTAGCAAATTATCTAGAGGTTTAATTACCACTTCTTCTTGGCCGATCAAAGTATCAACCACAAAGCCAACACGTTGACTTCCGAGTTGTACAATAACCACGTGACCGTGGCCTTTACGTAGCTCAACGATGCCTGCTTTCGGTGCTAGCCAATTCTGTAGATAGAATAGCGGGATCGATTTTTCACGAACGATGATCGTTAGCTGACCATCAACTACGTTTGTACGGCTAAGATCTAAGTGGAAGATCTCGTTTACTGATGCCAATGGCAGTGCGAATGGGTGACCAGCAACACCAACCATCAATGTCGGTAGAATTGCTAGCGTCAGTGGAACCTTGATTGTGATCTTAGTTCCTTTACCCATTTCTGAGTCGATATCGATAGAACCGTTCAGGGTATTGATCGCAGTTTTAACTACGTCCATACCTACACCACGGCCAGAGATATCTGAAATTTGTTCTTTACTTGAGAAGCCTGGAGCAAAAATCAGGTTGAAACACTCTTTGTTTGAAAGACGAGATGCAGCATCTTCATCCATCAAACCACGTTTCACCGCAATTGCACGAAGTTTATCTGGGTCCATACCGCCGCCATCATCAACGATAGCCAATTCGATATGATCACCCTCTTGAGAAGCAGACAGGATCACTTTACCAGTACGAGACTTACCAACAGCAATACGTGCTTCAGGCATCTCAATACCATGGTCAACTGAGTTACGAACCAAGTGAATCAATGGATCCGCAAGAGCCTCTACTAGGTTCTTATCGAGATCGGTCTCTTCACCACGCATCTCAAGTACAATGTCTTTCTTAAGGCTACGAGCCAAGTCACGTACAACGCGTGGGAAACGGCCAAATACTTTCTTAATTGGCTGCATACGCGTCTTCATTACTGCACCTTGTAGGTCTGCAGTAACTACGTCTAAGTTAGAGACAGCTTTCGACATTTCTTCGTCGTTGCTGTTCAAACCTAAGCTCACTAGACGGTTACGTACCAGCACAAGCTCACCAACCATGTTCATGATGGTGTCTAGTGTTGAAGTATCAACACGTACGGTTGCTTCCGCTTGTTGCTTCTTAGCGGCAGGTGCTTTTGCTTCTGATTTAACAGGCGCTGGCGCTTTCACCGGTTCAGGGGTTTGTACCGCTGTAGGTGCAGCTACAGGCTGAGGCGCAGTTGCTACTGGAGCAGGAGCTGGCTTCACTTCAGCTGGCTTGGTCGCTGCATCTAACTCTTCTGCTGATGGGCCATTACCTGAACCATGCAATTGATCGAGCAGTTTTTCAAACTCTTCATCCGTCATCAGGTCATCGCCATCTGCGCTTGCAGAAACTGAGGCAACTGGTGCTGCTGGCGGTGGAGGCGGTGGCGCTGCGCTCGCGTTAGACGGGCTGTTACCTGCACCATGTAATTCATCGAGTAGCTTTTCAAACTCATCGTCTGTGATGTCGCCGCTATCTACCGCAGGTGCTGGCGCTGGAGCTGGAGGCGGTGTCGCTTCCGCAGCTGCAGTTGGTGAACCACCCTTACCGTGCAGTTCATCTAGCAGTCTTTCGAATTCATCCTGAGAGATTTCATCGACTGATGATGCATTGATATTGGTATCAGCTGGTGCTGCAGGTTCAGGTGCAGCAACAGGTTCAATGACGGGTGCTGGCGCTTCAACTACAGGTGCAGGAGCAGCAACCTCATCTTCTGATTCTGGTTTACATAGACGATGCAATTCATCCAGCAGAGACTGTTCTGCAGGCTCTAAAGGCTCTCGGTCTTGAACAGCTTGGAACTGTACGTTGACGGTATCCAGTGCTTGAAGCATGGTATCCATCAAACCTGCAGTTACGCTACGTTGGCCATTTCTTAGAATGTCGAACACATTCTCGGCGCCATGACAGGTATCAACCAGTTCAGTAAGTGCAAGGAAACCTGCACCACCTTTCACGGTATGGAAACCTCGGAAAATAGCATTTAGTAGATCTTTATCATCTGGGTTGTTCTCAAGTTCTACCAACTGTTCAGAAAGTAGTTCGAGAATTTCGCCCGCTTCGACTAAAAAGTCCTGAAGAATGTCTTCGTCTAATTCGTAGCTCATACGTTACCTTTAAAATCCAAGACTGGATAACAAGTCATCGACTTCATCTTGAGATGCCACTGCGTCTGCTCGCTCTTCAGGGTTCATGATTGGCCCTTCAGGTTCGGTTGACGCTTTTTTATCGGTCTCTTTATTTTGGCTAGCTTGATCCGCACCAAACACGGTCAGGATCTCAACTAAGCGGCCCTCAACTTCATTCACAAGAGTGATAACCTTACCAATGATTTGGCCAGTTAAGTCTTGGAAGTCTTGAGCCATCAAGATTTCAGTCAGTTGTCCGCGCAGTTCGGTGCTATCACCTTCTACCTGAACAAGTAATCCATCAATGCGGTGACATAAAGCTTTAAATTGTGCCAGCTCAATGCGGCCATGCATCAGTTCATTCCATTGAGGCCTTACTTGAAGTAAACACTCGTGTAGGTTGTCTGCGATTGGCATACAACGATCGACCGCGTCCATCGTTTTATTTGCTGCGACTTCCGTTTTATCAATGACATATTGAAGGCGATCCCGAGCGTCTGGGATTTCATCATTTGCGATAACACTAATGCGTTCATCGAAATTGAATTGTGTCAAAGAGTCATGGAGATCGCGGGTCAGAGAACCTATTTCTTGAAGCATTGGGTTGTCTTGAAGACCAACATTCTCTTCATACATGCTTCTAACAAGAGAATCAGCTTGTTGCTGCTCATCGTTTTCAAGCAGCTCTACTAATTTTTTTGCTTGTTCTAATGAAATCATCCTGAATTCGGCCTTACTCCGCATATACTACGACGCTTCAATCTATGGGATAAACGGGAAACCAAAAAGTTATTGCTCCCCCAGAAGCGCCTAAATCTTTCTCTCTGAGGCTTATAAGCGCTCAAAAATCTTATCTAGTTTTTCTTTTAGCGTTGCAGCAGTGAAAGGCTTAACAATGTAACCATTAACACCCGCTTGCGCTGCTTCAATGATCTGCTCACGTTTTGCTTCTGCAGTGATCATAAGTACAGGCAAGTGCTTCAGCTCCGCATCAGCACGGATGTGCTTCAGCAAGTCGATACCTTGCATCCCAGGCATGTTCCAGTCAGTTACCACGAAATCAAATTCGCCTTTTTTCAGCATAGGAAGTGCGGTTAGACCGTCATCTGCTTCTTGAGTGTTGTTGAAACCTAAGTCACGAAGTAGGTTTTTAACAATACGGCGCATCGTTGAAAAATCATCAACAATGAGAATTTTCATGTTTTTGTTCAAATTAGCCTCCACTGAATAAAAATCAGTGTTGTTAGTCGTTCTGTGTCCAGGCACTTAATTTAGTGCGCAGACGCTGCATAGATTGGCTCAATATCTGGCTGACACGAGATTCGCTGACACCTAATACTTCCCCAATCTCTTTTAAATTGAGTTCTTCGTCATAGTAAAGAGATAGGACCAAGCCTTCTCTTTCTGGAAGTTGTTTTATTGAATCGATCAAAGCTTGTCGAAACGACTCATCAGCAACGCCCTGAAAAGGTAAGTTATCTTGAGAGTCTTCATTCGGAGATATTACATCATCTGAGACGCCTAAATCTTCGATTCCGACCAACTTTGAACAATTTATATCCGTTAAAGCGCTGTGATACTGCTCTAAAGTCAGTCCCATGTGCTTCGCGATTTCAGCATCGCTTGGATCTCGGTTCAAAGTCGCTTCAAGTTCAGCAATCGCATTGCTGATTTCGCGGTTGTTCTTATGAACCGATCTCGGCACCCAGTCGCCTCGTCGGATATCATCCAGCATTGCACCACGAATTCGAATGCCAGCGTAAGTTTCAAAACTCGCGCCTTTTGAACCGTCGTAGTTCTGCTGTGCTTCAATCAAGCCGATCATACCAGCTTGAATCAAGTCATCCACCAATACATTAGGCGGCAATCGCCCCAACAAGTGATGAGCGATACGTTTAACCAGCACAGAATACTTCTCGAAGAAGGCTTGTTGCCCATCGAGGTTTCCGCGTTGATTGTAGGTAAGCGCTTTATTCACCAAATGGTTCCTCTGCATATGTACTGCGATTTAACAGACGTTCCACGAAAAATTCCAAGTGACCACTTGGTGTTTTCGGAATCGGCCAAGTTAACGCTTTATTCGCCAATGAGCTAATTGCTAACGCAGCTGGAGAGCGTGGGAACGCATCCACCACGATTTTCTGTCTCTTGACTGATTGACGTACTTTATCATCTAGAGGTATACATGCTACGAGTTCGAGGCTCACATTCAAGAAACGCTCTGTGACAAGCGTCAATTTTGCAAATAATTCTCGCCCTTCACGGTAACTTCTGACCATATTTGCGACAACTTTGAATCGCTGAACCTGATGTTCACGACTCAAAAGCTTAATCAAGGCATATGCATCAGTGATCGAAGTTGGTTCATCACAAACGACTACAACGACGTCCTGTGCCGCTCTTGAGAAGCTCACAACCATGTCAGATATACCAGCAGCTGTATCGATTAACAAGACGTCCATTTCATCTTCTAGCGTACCAAACGCTCGAATCAGACCGGCGTGTTGCGCGTGCGATAGTTCGGTCATGCTCTGAGTGCCTGACGTCGCTGGAATAATCTTGATTCCGTGTGGGCCTTCCACAATCGCGTCTTTTAGCTCGCACTCACCCGCCAATACGTGGCCTAGGTTTCGTTTAGAACGAATACCCAACATGATGTCTACGTTAGCCAGGCCTAAATCGGCATCCAGCACCATAACCTTCTTGCCCTGACGTGCCATACAGATAGCCAGTCCAAGAGTGACGTTAGATTTACCCACACCACCTTTACCACCAGTTACCGCAATAACTTTGGTCAAAGAAGGCTTTGTTAAGCGACGGAGGCCGCTAGCTTGGTCATGTATCATATTTTCAGTCATATTTATCCGCCGCCTAGAGTCCTTCAGAATCGCTATTCCAGTAGTGAGGTTCATTCTCTGTCGATTTCTCGAGTAGCTCATTCGCCTTAGCAATCATGTACTTCGGTTGAGCGATAACGATATCTTCAGGAACTCGTTGACCATTTGCGATGTACGCAACTGGTAATGCATTTTGTATTACTACACTGATGAATTCACCCAAACTTAGCGATTCATCTAGCTTAGTTAGGATGCATCCCGACAGCGGGATTCTTCTAAAGTGTTCTATCGTCTCTTGCAGAACTTTGCGCTGCGCTGTAGCCGGCAACACCAAGTAGCTGTGAATTACGGAACCACTCTCTTGCATCAGTGTGTCTAACTGCTCAGACAGGCGAACATCTCTCTGTCCCATGCCTGCAGTATCAACCAGAATTAGGCGACGGTTACGCAGTTGATATATAACATCGGCCAATTCTTTAGAATCTTTAGCAACTCTTACGGGACAACCCATAATTCTTCCATATATTGAGAGTTGCTCATGTGCACCAATTCTATAGGTGTCGGTTGTAACGAGTGCAACATTGTCTGCACCGTACTCCATTGCAGCTCGAGCAGCGAGCTTCGCAACGGTTGTGGTTTTACCTACGCCAGTTGGCCCTAAAAGAGCCACAACGCCACCACGTTTAAGAATATCTTTCTGGGTTACTGTGATCTGATCCGCCACCAGCGCCAATAGTGCTTTCCACGCTCGCGCAGGTTTGGTGTCTTCAGGGATATAACAGGCCATTTGGTCAGCAAGCTCTGGAGAGACACCCATACGTTCAAGTCGTTTGATCAGCATTGCGCGTAGTGGTTCACGACGCTCGACCTCTTGCCACATCAGTCCAGAAACTTGATGTTCAAGGAGACGACGAATTGAGGTCATCTCTTCACGCATGGTTTCCATTTCAGAATCTGAGTTACGTGACGACTCTGGCTCACGTCCACGGTCGTAACGAGTTGGGTCTAAGCGATGTGGTGGACGCTCAACACGCCGATCTTCTGCAATTAATTTAGCAAGGCCTGACTCATGAGAAGAGAACGCTGAATCAACATTGTGTTTGTTACCCGACTGTCGGTTTAACAACGCAGATAACGAATCTTCGTTTTCCGCACGATGTTGAGATTCTTCCTCTGCGCCATGGCTGTACTGCTTAAGCATACTCGCAAAGCGTTTGGTCATTGAACGGCCGCTCTCTGAGCCAGAACCGCCAATACTCACTTTGTCATCATCAAGCTGACGCTGACCCGATTTTGGTGCGGCCATTTGCGTATACTGACTCTGCGAAGGCTGAGGCTTGTTAAGTCGTGGCGCCGCTGCTGGTTGGTTAGACTCACCATCAATAGCTGCAACGATTTCAACGCCACCTGCGACCTTTTTGTTAGACATGATCACAGCATCGGAACCAAGTTCTTCTTTCACTTGGAGCAACGCTGTTCGCATATCTTTTGCAAAAAATCGTTTAATTTTCAATTCAATAGTCCGTTCTAATTACGCGGATTAGTTTCCAACAGCTTGTACGATTCGGATCTGCTTCTCGTCTGGGATCTCTTGGTAAGAGAGGACTCGTAAGCTCGGGATCGTGTTCTTAACAAACTTGGCTAATGTTGATCGCAATACACCAGAAGTAAGCAGTACCGCTGGTTCTCCTTTAAGCTCTTGCTCTTGGGTTGCCTGACTTAGTGACGTCTGTAAACGCTCTGCCAATCCAGGCTCAATTCCCGCAGATTCACCTCCGGATGCCTGCATAGTTTGATGCAAGATTTGTTCCAGCTCAGGAATTAGTGTTATAACAGGCAATTCAGGCTCTATCCCATTGATTTCCTGAACAATTAATCGTTTCAGAGAGATACGAACTGCAGCTGTAAGAATGTCAGGTTCTTGACTCTTGCCCGAATACTCCGCCAAAGTTTGTACGATAGTGCGCACATCTCGAATCGGAATCGCTTCATTAAGTAGGTTCTGAAGCACTTTAACCACCACACCCAGTTGCAGTTGGTCTGGTACAAAGCCTTCCACCAGCTTAGGTGCAGAGCGGCTAAGCATCTCCAATAGATTTTGAACTTCTTCATGACCAAGCAGTTGTGATGCGTTATTAGTTAACAACTGGCTCAGGTGAGTCGCCAATACTGTTGATGAATCTACGACGGTATAACCCAGAGCTTGTGCATGTTCACGCTGCTCTTCACGGATCCACACCGCTTCTAGGCCAAACGCTGGGTCAATGGTTGGTTCACCATCGATCATGCCGTAGACCTGACCAGGGTTAATCGCCAGTTCCATGTCCGGCTTGATCTCAGCCTCACCGACTGCCACGCCCATTAGAGTAATTCGATAGCTGTTGGGGGTTAATTCGAGATTGTCACGAATATGAACCGCTGGAATAAGGAAACCAAAGTCTTGAGACAGTTTTTTACGTACACCTTTAACGCGTTCAAGCAACTCACCGCCTTGGTCTTTGTCAACCAAAGGAATCAAACGATAGCCCACTTCTAGGCCGATGGTATCAACAGGCTGAACATCATCCCAAGATAGCTCTTTTTGCGCCGGTGCTTCGCCACCTGGCTCCATCGCAGCAGGCAGTTTCGGTTCTTTGGCTTTTTGCTTCTGCTTTTTATCAATGAAATACGCACCAGCTCCTGCTGCTATCGCTAGAGTCAAAAACGCAAAGTGAGGCATACCCGGCACAATACCCATCACACCAAGAATCGCCGCGGTGATCATCAGAGCTTTCGGGTTGTCGAACATCTGGAACACCAGTTGTTGCCCCATGTCTTCATCGGTGTTCTGACGAGTTACCATCATTGCTGCTGCAATCGAAAGCAATAGCGATGGAATCTGTGCAACCAAGCCATCACCAATGGTTAGCAGGGTGTAGATCTCGATCGCTTCGCCAAAGCCCAGGCCGAACTGCGCCATACCGATGCTCAAACCACCAATAATATTGATAAAGAGAATCAAGATACCGGCAATAGCATCACCTTTAACGAATTTTGACGCACCATCCATTGAGCCGTAGAAATCGGCTTCTTTGGTCACTTCAAAACGACGAGTACGCGCTTGCTCTTGGTCAATCAAGCCTGCATTCAAGTCAGCATCGATTGCCATCTGCTTACCTGGTAATGCATCCAAGGTAAAACGTGCACTTACTTCTGAAATACGACCAGCACCTTTGGTTACAACCATGAAGTTAATGATCATCAAGATCAAGAAGACCACCAGACCGACAGCGTAGTTACCACCAATTACCACGTTACCAAATGCCTCGATAACGTTACCGGCCGCATCTCCCCCTTCATGACCATAGAGAAGAACCACACGCGTTGATGCCACGTTCAGCGCAAGTCTTAATAGCGTTGCGATAAGCAGTACCGTAGGGAAAGCTGCAAAGTCGAGAGGTCGTCGGGTATAAACCGTTACCAATAACACCACCATTGCCAACGCGATGTTAAAGGTGAAAAACATATCCAGTAGGAAAGCTGGGATCGGTAAGATCACCATAGCGAGCGTCGCCAAGACCATCACTGGCGCACCTACAGCTGGCATCGCGCGGTTTGGTAGCTTGGGTAGCTTATCCGAGAGAGGTAAGGAGAATTTCATAAATCAGGACTGCATCGCTATCTTTGATGCCACTGCGAAATACCGCGACATCAGGGTTATCAAATCAGCATTGGTATAGCAAGCACCATACCAGTGTCGAGTCGTCAATTTATCGACACTGCATCATGACGACATTGATTTTCGTTAACCGTCATTATCCGCATTCACTCGACTCAGCTCAAGTATTTGATCTAATGACGTAACTCAGGTGGGATCGGCATATTAGATTGTTGCAGTTTCGGGCGTTCACCGCCACGTTTACGGTACTGCTTAAGCTGGAAAACATACGCAAGCACTTGCGCCACTGCCGTAAACAAGCCGTCAGGAATTTGTTGTTCAAGCTCTGTTGTATGATATAGAGCACGTGCAAGAGGCGGCGCAGGTACGATATAGATATCGTGTTCACGTGCCACTTCACGTATCTTCATCGCCATATGATCAACGCCCTTAGCAACAACAACAGGCGCCTTGTCCTGGTCTTGCTTATAACGAAGTGCAACTGAGAAGTGCTCTGGGTTGGTGACGATAACATCGGCTTGTGGAACGTCCGCCATCATGCGGCGCTGTGCAGCTTCACGCTGAAGCATACGAATACGCCCTTTCACTTCAGGCTTACCTTCCGTATCTTTGTATTCGTCTTTCACTTCTTGCTTAGTCATCTTCAACTGGTCAGCGTGTTGCCAGATTTGAAATGGAATATCGATAGCCACCACAATTAACAAAGAGCAACTGATCAATAGGATGAAATTAAGCAGAATGTCGAGCGCGTGAAAGATGTTTTGTGGATAGACATCCATACTCAGCTGCATTAGGTCGCCTTGTGAGGCTTGAATCAGATAGATGGCCATACCCGACACCAGTGCCACTTTAAGGATCGACTTAATCAACTCTACCCAACTCTGCATACCAAACATTCGCTTGATACCACTGAGTGGATTTAACTTGGATGCCTTAGGCATTGCTGCTTGCATTGAGAAGCTGATCCCGCCGACACCAGCAGCGCCAATAACGGCAGCAACAAACAGCGTTACCAGAATGAGAAGCAGCGGAAACAGCAAGTTGACCATCGCACCACCCGCTATTTCTAGCAATTTAGTAGTGTCAAAGATCTCTTCACGACTGAGAGAAAACAGACGTTGCATCGCTTCGAATAGTGCTTTGGCCATAGATTCACCAAACCACATTAAAGCGACTGCTCCGATAATTAGTACTGACGCTGACGCGAGCTCTTTTGACCTTGCAACCTGCCCTTTCTCTTTGGCCTGTTGCAAGCGTCTGGGCGTGGCCTCTTCTGTGCGTTCTTGACCGTCTGACTCTGCCAATTCAGCCTCCTGCTATTTATACCAATCGTAGTAAATAATTGCTCACCCTAGCTTGTTAAAACGCTCGATAACTGCGTTAAAATTTTTGATTGTAGGATAACTACTTATCGAAAAATTCTGCCTTGTTCTCAAGCCTTTTTCCTGCGCTATTTTTGATCACTTACCTACTGTGATTGGTATTACTAGGGTCTATTGACCTAACAATCCAACCGGATCAAGCGACAAATTTGTTGTTCGCCTTGCATCCAGAATAGTTCATAGTGACCATATAGGCCGCCCAAGATGTACCAACATAATAGCAAACCAACCAACAACGCAAACGCGAAACCGAGCGAGAAGATATTCAGTTGTGGCGCGGCACGCGTCATTACACCAAACGACAGGTTAATCGTCAGTAGCGCAATAATGCCCGACAGTGACATCGCCAACGCCGTTTTGAACATAATACCAAGCCAAAGAGCCAGCTCTCTAAAATCAACAGCAGTCAGTGAACCACTACCAATCGGTAGGGTTTTAAAGCTAAACACCACCAGCTGTAGCATTTTTAGATGGCCGTCGGTGACCAAGAAAAACATGGTCGCGAGGAACATAAACAGCTGGCCAAGAACCGGAGTGTTTTGTCCGTTGGCCGGGTCAACCATCGACGCGAAGCCCAAGCTCGATTGCATACCGAGAATCTGACCCAGCATTACGAATGTCTGAATCATAAACTGGGTCACAATCCCCATCGCGATACCAATTAACACCTGCTCAAACAATGTCAAAAAGCCCTTAAACGAGAGCAGTTCAATATCTTGTGGGACAGCAGGAATGGCTGGCATCACTGCAAAAGTAATCGCGAGACCAAGATAGAGGCGAATACGGGGTGAAACAAAGCGCGCCCCGGTTACCGTCATCACCATCAACATTGATGAGATGCGAGTATAAGGCCAAAAATAGTTCGCTAACCAATCGAGAACAACGGACGCCGGGTATTCCATAGGCGTTAGTACAAGACTTGCGGCAGACGCTCAATGAGTTCGAAAAAGAACTCCATCATCATCTGCGTCATCCAGTGCGCAAACAGCATCAGAGCCAAAAGCGTCACAATCAGACGGGGTAAGAAACTCAAGGTTTGTTCGTTAATCGAGGTCGCGGCTTGGAAAATTGCCACAACCAGACCAATTAACAAACTCGGGATGATGATGGCACATACCATGATGAGTACCATCCAAAGTGCATCCCTAAATAACTCGACAAATATCTCTGGATTCATGTTTCCCCCAGCTACAAGGCAAAACTGCCGGCGAGGGTGGAGAGTATCAAGTTCCAGCCATCAACCAATACAAACAGCATAAGTTTGAATGGTAGCGATACGATCATTGGCGAGAGCATCATCATACCCATTGCCATCAATACCGAGGCGACAACAAGGTCAATGATCAAAAATGGTAAGAACAGCATGAAGCCAATCTGGAATGCCGTCTTAAGCTCAGAGGTGATAAACGCAGGTATCAGAATCGCCATCGATACGTCTTCTGGATTTTGTACTTCAGCGCCTGAGATCTGCACGAAGGTCTCTAAGTCTTTAATTCGAGTCTGCTTTAGCATAAAGGCTTTGATCGGCTCCTGAGCCACGTCAAACGCCTGTCGAGCGGAGATCTGTTCATTCAAGTATGGCTGAACGGCTTGTTCATTTACCTGATTGATCACCGGAGACATGATAAAGAAGGTTAAAAAGATAGCGATACCAATAATCACTTGGTTAGATGGCGTCTGTTGTAGCCCCATCGCCTGACGCAAGATAGACATCACGACTACGATACGCGTAAATGACGTCATCAAGATAACCATAGCCGGCAAGAAGCCCAGCATGGTCATTAGTGCCAGAATCTGAAGGTTAATCGAGTAGTCTTCGCCACCTTCATCATTGGTAGTCATGGTAAAGGCGGGAATACCTCCACCGCTGCCAGTGAGGCTACCTGTGGTAATGGTTTGAGCTGACGCTTGGTCCTGCTGCATTGTGCTGACCGTAACGGACTCAGATCCTGCGATGTTTGCTGGAATTGGTCCATCTTCGGCTTGCGCCATTGCAGATTGACTCAACAATAGCGACACCATCAGCATGAGAGTGATACATACTGATGTCAGAGCTGAAGTGAAATTATGACTCGTTGAGTGAGTAAATCCGTTACTTATTGGCATCTTTCTTCATTAGCTGAGAGAGTTGGTTTGAAAAGGTATTTTTTTCCAACATCTCTTTTGATAAAGGCTCTTCAAGCTTTGAGATTAGCTGAATCGATTGGCTGGTAATGCCAACCAAGAACTGCTCTTCTCCCGCTTGAACAATCGCGATACGCTCTTTAGTGCCTACCGGAATCTGGCGAATGATCGACAAACCTTGCTGATTGGTCATCGCAGGTACTTGCATACGCTTAAGAAGCCAAGCAAGAAATAAAATGAAGCCTATAACCAAAATTAGCGACCCAAATGTGGTCGCTAAATCGAGGTCTGGCGCGGCAGCAAATGCATAAGAAGGGGCCATGATTAACCCCATCACCAGCGCTTGAATCCACACTGCCATTAACGCAGCTTCTTAATACGTTCTGTCTGGCTGATTACGTCGGTCAAACGAATACCAAACTTGTCATTGACCACAACCACTTCGCCATGGGCAATCAAAGTTCCGTTAACCATCACATCCAAAGATTCGCCCGCGATACGGTCAAGTTCTACTACTGAACCTTGGTTTAATTGCAGCAAGTTACGGATACTGATTTGCGAGCGACCGACTTCCATAGAAATAGTCACCGGAATATCCATGATGGTGTCGAGCTTACGACGCTCATCTTCAGAGATTGGCGAGGAAGAATCAGTCAACTCATCCAGTGGTGCCGCTAACACGTCGTCCACATCAATCGAAGGTGCCGACGGATCTTCACCAAGTGCGGCAGCCCATTCGTCTGCCAACTTTTGATCTTCACTAGGTTCCATTACCAAATCCTATTTTCGTACTTATTATTCGTTGTCTTCATCATTCTCAAGTTCAGACATCAAGTCTTTACCCAAGAACGCAAGGTCTGTTTTAACCACGTGTGGTCGTTCAATCTTCTCTGATATCTGTACGGCCAGCTTCTCTCCAGAGCGCCCCATTTTCACACGATAGGTTGGGAGCTCTTCAACAAACATGGTCGCATGTTCTGGCATATCCATTGGGATAACGTCACCTGGGCGTAGCTCCATTAGGTCACGTAGCGAGATATCTTGCTCAAGAAGGTTTACACGGAAGTTAACCGGTACATCCATGATTTCATCGCGCAGAGCGGTGCTCCAACGCACATCGGTTTCCATCTTATCTGACTGAACACCGGCATCGAGCAATTCACGGATTGGCTCCACCATGGAGTACGGCATAACAACGTGGAAATCACCACCGCCGCCATCGACTTCAATATGGAATGAGCTCACAACGATCACCTCGGTTGGGCTCACGATGTTTGCCATGCTTGGGTTTACTTCTGAATCTAGATATTCAAACTCAACGCCCATCACTGGAGACCACGCTTCTTTGTAGTCTTCAAACACTATTTTAAGCAGCAGTTGGATGATACGACGCTCAGTTGGGGTAAATTCACGACCTTCAATCTTGGCGTGGAATCGGCCATCACCACCAAAGAAGTTCTCTACCAGAATGAATACTAGACGTGCTTCCATGGTGATCAGCGCCGTACCTTTCAGCGGTCTGAAGCGCACCATGTTAAGACTGGTCGGTACGTACAACGTATTTTGGTATTCACCAAACTTCATCATTTGTACGCCGTTAATCGAGACTTCTGCCGTTTTTCTCAACATATTAAACAAGCTGATGCGCATGTGACGCGCAAAACGCTCGTTAATAAGCTCGAGGGTCGGCATTCGACCACGGACGATTCGATCTTGAGAGGAGAAGTCAAAGTTGACGGCATTATCCGACTCAGTCTCTAAGACTTCTTCTACCTCTTCAACATCATCTACGCCGTGTAACAGCGCATCAATTTCGTCTTGGCTTAATAAATCGGTCACAGATTACCTACTGAATCACAAAGTCAGTGAATAACACTTTTTCAATAACAGGTTGTCCAACGGCCTGAGTCAGGCTCGCCTTGATATCTTCTGTCGCTTTATCGCGTAGCTCGATGCGCCCTGTTGGTGAGCGTAACTGGTCTACAGTCGCAGAGGCAAACGTAGCCAGTAGAGTACTTTCAACCAATGGAGAGTGGTAACGAGCAAGCTCTTCATTCTTGCTGCCACGCACCATTAATTGCGCTTTAATCTGAACCAGACGATCCTTTTTGTCTCCAGAGACATTAAATAGGAACGGTTGTGGAATATTTACATAAGCGACAGGTTCGGCAGCAGTCACTGGTGCTTGCGCTTCGGTTTCAGCTTCTGCTGTGCTGTCGTCAGAGCCCATTAAGAAAAATGCTGCGCCACCACCACCCAGTAGCAACACGACTACGGCAATAATAATGATCAGTAATTTACTTTTGCCTTTGGGTGCTTCTTGTTCTTCTGCCATGCTTATCTCTAATTCTTCGTTAAAACCATCTAACTGTCTGATGTGTACATAATATTAGGCGTAATAACTAATTCCATCACGCTTTGACGCGACATTCAATTCAAGATTGCTGCTGCTATCAAGGTTTTCGTCACCTTGTCCATCATTTGCACTTCCTGAGCCTGATTGTCCACCACCTTCACCACTGTTGTAGCGATCTTGTCCTTGCCCGGTACTTTGTTGCTGCACAGATGAATCAGCAAGCTGCATACCTTGTTGAGCAAGCATCTCACGTAGCCTTGGTAATGTCTGCTCAATCACGTCACGGGCTTGCTGGTTGGTCACGGTAAAGTGAACATTCGCCACATCATTGTTCATTGTCATGCGGATCTTTAACTGTCCAAGCTCCGGCGGGTCCAATCGGATATCCAGATTCTTCAAATTCTTAGACATCATCATTTGAACTTTTTCAGCCACTTGCTCATTAGCGAGCTCTTTAGTCAGCTGAAGTGGAGCTTGCTGTGCCGCTTGAGTTTCTGCTCGCGTCGGTGCTGAACCGACTGGTGTTGTCCCTTGTGCACCTGCCGCTGAGGCTATTTGCTGAGCAAAACTGCTCTCTTTGCTGTCATCTTTGCCTGCTGCTCGCCCCAAACCTGCCAGCGCTGCAGCTCCTGAACCTGCTTTTAGAATTGCATCCTTGGAAGCGGTCTTGGCAGCTAACATCTCTGTGCCCATCGGATTAGCCGCAACATTGTGTGCAGCGGCAAGATTAGGATCTATCGATGATGCCTGAGCTGAAACGGGTGCAGACGCTGCATTAGATGCTTGTTGGGCTGCCGCTTGTTGAGCCTGTTGCATTTGAACCGTTTGAGCTTGGTTTGACTGAGCTAGCGCTGCTTGAGCTTTATCTGCTGCGACATTCTGTTGCATTGCATGCTGAGTTGCCCCCGCAGCTACCGCCGCTGTTACTGCCCACTCTTCGAGGTTATCCGTTGCAACTTCTGACGATTCAACAGGTGTACCCCAATTGATCGTTGTAGGCGCTTGGCTATACAGCTGACTCGCCTGCTCAACTAACTGCGTACGCTGCTGTTGAAGCACGACTAGTTCAGACGACGCTTTTGCTAAAGTGGCCTTTTCAGCATCAGAAAGCTCCTCGCCACTTAACTGTTTGGTCTCTAGCTCATTCACAACCACTTCGGTTGCTTCAATTTGGGTATTTAATTGATTGATGGCTTGAGTATGCATTTCTACTTCAGCCGCCAATTCCAGTTCAGATTGCGTTAACGGTTGTGACGATTGAGAAAGCTGAGAAGCAGAGTTCATGGCGCTTTGCTCTGCTTTTACTAACTGTTCGATCTGCTGCGGTGTCACACCTTGCTGCATCAGCTGCTGTACTTGTGCTTGGTCGAGTTGAGACACAGGTACGCCGTTAGTCATCATGGCTACTTTTTGTTCCAGTGCGGCCAACTGTTGAGAAGTTTGAGCATCAGTCGTATTCACTTTGGACGCAGTATCCGTTTGTAAAACTGCTTCACTATCGACCGCACCAACTGAAACACCAATAGGGATACCTGCACTCATCATCGCCATATGCTGAGGCTGTTGAGCCGCTGCCGACACACCGACTGGAGTAATAGGACTAGTATTAGACGCCAAGTCAGCCTTAATCGCTTGCGACGACTGAGCATTAAAGCCTGTCACCGGTGTGGTGGCTGCTTGAGGCAAAGCTTTGCCGTTTGTTGGTGCTTGTAAGGTTTTATTTGCCTCATCCAATTGACCAAGCAGTTTATTACCTTCACTCATAGCTGCCGATGCCTTACTTGCATCCGACGCTTTTGGATCAATGTGTTTTAGTTCTGACGTATTCGCTTGAGCTGATTGCGGCTTGTCTGTCTCAGTTGAAGGTTTTGATTGCGACTCAGTACTTTGCGTTTTTTGAACAACAGAAACGCCTTCGACAGGTGCCTGCTCTTTAGCTGAAGCATCTGTAGATTCAACCGATTTCTGCGCACCACTCTCATTAGCCATAACTTTATTGGAGTCAGCCGCTTTACTCTCTGTTATTTGTTTAGCGTCAGTGGTTGCAGGTTTATCACCACTCTCGCCTTTTAAAAGGTGATCTTCACTCTGTGACGCTGTTTTTGAACTGGTCGCTTGCTCGTCGCCATCGACCTTCTTCACTGTATCCGCGACTTTCTCAGACTTTTCAGCATCACCAGAGTCAGAGGCCACTTTCTCTGCATCGCCTGACTCACTTGCTTTGCTCGCTTTACTTGACTCAGCCTTTACCTCTTCACCCAGACCCAGTGCGTCTTTGAGGGAAGCGAAGAAACCTTTAGATTCACCGCCCTCACTCGTTTGTGCTGAAGATCCGCTTGGCTCCAGCAATGAAGTGGCTTTGCTAGTGACTGAATTTGAAGAAGGACTAACATTCATATGTACAAGCTCTATCTAATCGCTTTGACGCCAAGATACTTGGAACGGCAAAAAGAAAGTGAAGCTCCGAGTCCTAAAGACTCAAGAGCGTAATAACAGAACTAATAAAGCAAAAAACATGCCTGAGAGAACAATACTGTGAGAAAGGTTAATAAAGTGTGAAGTTGAGGGAAAAACTAGCGACGTTGTCGGCTGTATAACAGGGTCGAAAACTCATCCATCTGTTTCTGCTCACGTTGGTCTTGCAGCTTCGCTTTTTCTTTCTGCTTCTTTTCCATTAACCATTCGTATGACTTACGCTGTTTGCGTAGTTCCATCCAATACTCTTGGCAGTTATCAACCTGGCTCTTGAAGTGCCCCTCTGCCTCTTTTTGTTTGGATAGCGTGTCATCTAATTGAGTAAGAAATCGATTCAGGTGTCCATATTGGCTCGCTGTTAGCCCAGCTTTACCGCGATCGACTAACTGCTGACAATAATCCAAACGGTATTTTTCAATCTGCGCGACTTGTTCGTAATAACCTTGCAGCTCAGCATTGGCTTTGTTGAGTGCCAACACCGCTTGATTCTCTTTCTCTTTTGCTTGCTCTAGCAAGAATTCAAGTGCGTTATCCATCAGCAAACACTCTGCTTAGTAAACACTGTCATATCATTAACGATCGTCACAAAGCTAACCTCCCAACACGTGTTTCAACATATTGACACACATATCGTAAGGTACCGTCTCTTTCATTTTCTGCTGCAGATACTCATCAAGTTTAGGCTTAAGCGTAAACGCACTATCAATCGCTGGATCCGTCCCCGGCTTGTAGGCACCGATAGAGACCAAATCTTGGTTCTTACGACAAATCGACAGTACCTGTCTTACCGCTTTCGACATAAGAACATGCTCTTCTGACGTGATTTGTGGCATAACACGACTCACCGACTTCTCTACATCAATCGCAGGATAGTGACCGGCATCAGCCATTTCACGTGACAAGACAACGTGACCATCCAGAATCGCACGCGACGCATCGGCAATCGGATCTTGGAGATCATCCCCTTCGGTCAAAACTGTAAAGAAAGCGGTTATTGAGCCTTGATCGTCACTGCCATTACCAGCGCGTTCAACCAACGCAGGCAATTTAGCAAACACCGATGGCGGATAACCTTTGGTCGCTGGCGGCTCCCCCACAGAAAGGGCAATCTCACGCTGAGCTTGCGCAAAACGGGTCAGTGAATCCATCAACAGCAGAACATCAAGGCCTTGGTCACGGAAGTACTCCGCCACTGTAAGCGCCGTTTGACAGCCCTTAAGTCGCATCAAAGGTGAGGCATCGGCAGGTGCAGCTACGACAACCGAGCGTTTACGGCCATCCTCGCCAAGGATCTCTTCAATAAATTCTTTAACTTCTCGTCCACGCTCACCAATCAGACCCACGACCACCACTTGTGCGGTTGTACCTCGAGTCATCATTCCAAGTGTCACCGACTTACCAACACCAGAACCTGCAAACAGGCCAATACGTTGACCTTTACCTACGGTAAGAAGGCCGTTAATTGCTTTCAGGCCAACATCCAAAGGCTCAGAGATAGGTTTACGAGCCAATGGGTTGATCGGCTCGGCATTAAATGAGGCGCGATTTTCAGTATAAAGCGGGCCTAACCCATCTAATGGGTTACCCACACCGTCAATCACGCGACCAAGCAGTTCCATACCAACTGGAATACCACTCTCACTGGTCATTGGTGTAACGCGAGCACCGGGCAAGATGCCTGTGATTTGCTCGCTCGGCATTAAGAAAAGATTGTCTCCAGAAAAGCCAACTACCTCTGCCTCCATATGTCCGGACATGGTCTCGACGAGACAAAGACTACCAATCGGCGCCTTACACCCCGTCGCTTCCAAAGTAAGTCCAACCACACGGACAAGTTTGCCCGAGGCGATCGGACGAGATTTAAGGCCTTCTACCTTGTATTGGCCAAGGCGTTCTGCAAGCGCTAACACTATTCGTTACCTTGATGACGATTCACGCCACAAAAATTTTGAATAACCTGACGCACACGATCTTCCATACGGTAGTTCACGCTCGATTCACCCGCTTCGATCTGAACATCACCGCGATTCAACGCAGGCTCAGCTACAAGCGTCCAGTTGCGACAATCCAATTCTGTTTCACCATAGGCAGAACGAATGATGGTGACATCTTCAGGGTGTAACTTAAGCGTGATCGCGTGGCCTGAGATAGGTAGAGACTCGACTGACTCTTTCACGGTATCAAGAATAATCTGAGGGTTGGTCTGCACTTCAACATGCACCACCTCTTTAACCATGGTCAGCACCATATCGACGAGCTGTTTTTCAACCTGAGCATTCATCAGCTCTAAAGGTTGAGCAAATTGGTTGGCAAGTCCCATAAAAATTGCGACTTGCTGCTGAATATACTCTTGCCCAGCAGTCACACCTTCAAGCTTACCCGCTTCGGTACCTTCCGCATGACCTGCAGCAAAGCCTTCTTCTTTGCCTTTTTCATAGCCTTGCTTGAAGCCCGCTTCTTGACCTTGATGCAGCCCCTCTTGATAGGCTCCTTGCTTGATTAACTCGATCTGCTCTTCGGTTAATACCAGCTCTTCATCTTCAATCGCTTCTTCAACGGTTGGCATCCAGCTTGGGTCGTAGTTGAAAGCCGTCTCTTTCGCTTGTTGGTGCGTATCAGACGTATAATCAGGCAGCCCCCACTTTTGAGGTTCCGCTACCGTGTTGTCCTCATCGGGACGGAAAAAGCCGCGCTTTCTATCACCTGACATAATAAATACCTATCAAATAGACCAAGAGTCTACATAACCACACTCACACCATAGAGTTTAGAGCTCAATGGGCTTTGGATAAGCTAGCAAGAACAAACCGTTCAAGCACACCGTTTATGTAAACGAAAAATAACAATGAAATCGATAAAGAAAAGCCCCATCAGTGTGGGGCTTAGTCGTTTCTAACTTATAGGAACTCGTCGGCACCACCAGACAGCATAATCTCACCACTGTCGGCCATTTTCCTCGCAATGCCCAAGATCTCTTTCTGAGCAGCTTCAACATCCGATACTTTCACTGGCGGCATCGCCTCGATATCGTCTCTCATCATATCGGCAGCACGTTTAGACATGTTCTTGAAGATCTTCTCACGCAGACCTTCATCTGCACCTTTAAGTGCTTTCTGAAGAACATCTTGTGGTACATCACGCAGCAACTTCTGAACACCTTGGTCGTCGACTTCGATAAGGTTCTCGAATACAAACATAAGGTCTTGAATCTGGGTTGCCATGTCTTCGTCTTGGTCGCGGATTTGATCCATCAACACGCCCTCGACGTTGTTGTCCATGTAGTTCATGATCTCTGCTGCTGCCTTCAGGCCGCCAATCTTAGCCGCTTGAGCACCAGCTTGACCCGCAAACTGTTTCTCCATGATTTCGTTCAGCTCAGCCAGTGCTGACGGTTGAACTTCTTCAAGGTTCGCAATACGCATCATCAGATCTAAACGAACGCGCTCAGGGAACTGCGACAAGATCTCTGCCGACTGATCCGCCTCAAGGTAAGAAAGTACGATAGTTTGAATCTGCGGGTGCTCGTTAATGATGATGCTCGCAACTTGACGAGGATCCATCCACTTCAATGAATCCAGACCTTTCGAACCTGTACCCAGAAGGATTTGGTCAACAAGATTATTCGCTTTATCTTCACCCAGAGCAGCCACCAGCGCATTACGCATAAAGTCTTCGCTACCCATACCGATATTAGTGTACTTCTGAATATCGTCTAGGAAGGCACGGTGCACTGCGCCTACTTTCTCTTGAGAAAGGTCAGCTGCACGCGCCATCGCACTACCCACACGCTGAACCTGTTTTGGTTCAAGGTGTCGGATAATACCTGCAGCATCTTCTTCGTTAAGACTTAACAACAAGATCGCTGCGCGTTCGTCACCAGAAATTGATGCGATATCGACGTTCGCAACTTCTGCTACTTCTCCACCTTCACCTTGTGGAACAATTTCGTTAGCCATCTGCCATCCAATTCTTAACTACTTGAGCCGCTAGCTCTGGTTCATTTGCTACCAGAGCACGTACTGCTTTCAACACATCTTCATCTTTATGAAGGTTTGGTAAGTCAATGCTTGAGCCAAACTCGAACAGTTCCCCACCTTCAATATCGCTGCCAATCAGGCTAGTCTCGCCATCGGCACCAATCGGTAGTCCATCAGGACCGTATGCTTGATCATCAGTGTCTTCAGCTGGGTTAAGCAGTTTCTTCATAGCTGGGCGAACCAGTACAAGAACGACAACAATGATGACCAGAGCACTTGCAAACCAACGAACCCAATCGTTAAAGTTCGGGTGTTCCCAAATAGGCACATCTGGCAGCACATCAGTTACTTGCGGTGCAAATTGAACGCTCAATACATTCAACAAATCACCACGGCCTTCATCAAATCCAACTGTGCCAATCAGAACTTGTCTGATCGCATTAATCTCTGTTTCGCTCAGCGGTGTGTGAACCACTTCACCGGTATCTGGATTCACAGACTGACGGTTTTTAATCGCGACTGAAACCGTTTGACGGTTAACCGTGCCGCTCTGCTTACGTTCATGGCTGATGGTAGTATCAAGTTCAAAGTTGCGTGTTGCTTCTTTATGAACCGAGCCTTGCCCCATTAGCGAGCCATCTTTCATTTGTGCCACATCTTGTGGAATCGATGCATCCGCCGGCGGTTGGTTACTCAACGCACCCGGTACACCTGCCACGGTGTTACCGTTGTTGTAATCTTCTAGCGTGTACTCGCTGCGCGTTGCTGGAGTATTTGGGTCAAAACGCTTACGAGTCTGCTCGACAGCACTGAAATCAAGTTGAATGTCTACTTGTGCGGTGTAGTTACCAAAACCAAGAATTGGAATCAATACAGAGTCAATCTTTTCACGAAGTGCCTGCTCTTGATTACGCTCTAATTCATGCTCTTTACGGCGAGCCGCTGAAGCTGGGTCT
Source organism: Vibrio sp. D420a (assembly GCF_030248625.1). Lineage (NCBI taxonomy): Bacteria > Pseudomonadati > Pseudomonadota > Gammaproteobacteria > Vibrionales > Vibrionaceae > Vibrio > Vibrio sp. D420a. The sequence goes on from NZ_JAHGAN010000013.1 coordinate 23,159, forward strand.
TGAGAACCAGAGCTTAGTAGACGACCATGTTGGTCGGTCACGGTAATTCGTGACGTTTTCATTCCAGGAACAGCACTAGCAACCATGTCCACAACAGAATCTACTTCTTGTTGCTTGAGATTGGTCCCCGTTTTAAGCGTCAAAAATACGGACGCTGAAGCTTCTTGATTGTGACGAACAAACACACTCTGTTTTGGCAACGCCAACAAAACTTGTGCCTTACGCACCTGTTTCATCTGTTCGATCGCTTTCGCTAGCTGACGCTCACGGCTTAACTTTAAACGCTCTTGTTCAAGACGTTGAGATACGCCAAAGCCCATATCCTGCATTAGGATATCGTCACCTGCGTTTTTCTCTTGATTCAGACCGGCACGCACCATGTCCAGCTTCAATGAGTTATATTCACTGGCCGGAACCGAAATGGTATTGCCTTCTAATGAGTATTCGATTTTTTGCTGATCAAGGTAATCAAGCACTGGGATCAGTTCTTCAGTCTCATACGCACCTAACGGACGCATTTCTGGCTCTTTTACCCAGAAAAACAGCATCACGATTAATGCGACACATATAGAGATCGAAAGAACAAGTACAACCTGACGCAGGAGATCAAGATCACCTACTGCCATGTCGAACTTCGATGAACTGCGCTCACCTAGATCGGGATTTTGCCCTTCGTTATCTACGTCGGCCCCTGCAACGAGTGCATGGTCATTCGCATCACTAACGGCTAAATCTGTTGTTTGACTATTTTCTGCCACTATCTACTACCTAACACTATACCGGCATATTCATCAGCTCTTTGTACGACTCAACCAGTTTGTTCCTGATCTGAATCGTCGCTTCAAAAGCCACACTAGATTTATTTCGAGCAATCATTACGTCGGAGAGAGAGACACTCTCATCACCGCTATCAAAACGCGTTTGAAGATCTCCTGAGGTTTTCTGTAACGAGTTCACGTTATTGATGGCTTGCGTCAACATATTGCCGAAATCTGCACCAACCGTTTGTCCAGTCGCCGCCGGACGCGTGTTTGCAGCTTCGACCATCATTGCCTGCATCTCGCCTTGTAAACCATCTATTCTCATTTACTACCTCAGAGTCAAAATTATGACTTTCTTTGTTGCTGTACTATTGATAGAGCAATTAATGTGCCACTGTCTATAAAAAGACAGTGGCAGAGTGATTAAATATCGTACTCTATGTCCACATTCAATGCAGGATTAATCGTATCTTAGTTTGGGATATCTATCCCAGCATCACGCATTTTCGCCAACTTATAGCGCAGAGTACGCGGGCTGATACCCAATTTCTCGGCCATATCTTTACGACGACCATTACAAGCGATCAGCGTCTCAAGAATAATCGCGTACTCTTGATCACGCAGTTCGTTGCCCAATCCTTCACCTGCGGAGGAGACTTTAGTAACAGGGTTAGCTTCGGCGATTGGTTTAACATCTGGCGTTGCTACATCGTTACCTTCAACAATTTGCTGTAGGCCACTGGCATCTTGCCAATCTACACCTTCTAGCAAAATATGCTCTCCGGAGATGTTAGCTTGTTCGCTCAATATTAGCGCACGCTGTACAACATTGTCTAATTCTCGTACATTTCCTGGCCATGGGTAGCTCACCAGTTTGCCGATTGCATCAGCCGAAATCGTTGGTACAGGCATCCCCAGCTTGGTGCAGTGACGCTCAATTAGATGCTTAGCTAGTGGCTCAATATCTCCCTTGCGTTCACACAGTGGTGGCCAAGAGATTGGGAATACATTGAGTCGGTAATACAAGTCTTCACGGAAATTACCTTCCGAGACATACTGTTTTAAATCACGGTTACTAGTTGCCAACACACGAACGTCGAGCTTAATGCTCTTACGGCTACCAAGGCGTTCTACCTCACGCTCCTGCAATACACGTAACAGTTTCGCCTGAAGATTAAGATCCATCTCACTGATCTCATCTAGCAAAATTGTACCACCCTGTGCCTGTTCGAACTTACCCGGACACGCTTGGATCGCACCAGTGAAGGCACCTTTTTCATATCCAAACAGAGTTGCTTCAAGCATATTGTCAGGAATCGCAGCACAGTTAATCGCAACGAATGGACCATCTTTACGGTTAGAAGCGTTATGGATATAGCGCGACATCACCTCTTTACCCGAACCACTTGGACCTAGAACCATCACATTGGCATCGGTTTTAGCGACCTTGTCAGCCAACATTAATAACTTAAGGCTCTTCTCATCGGCAACCACAGCATCGCCGTTATCGTCAGACTTAACCGGTGCATAGCGGCTCACCATATTCAGAAGGACTTCTGGTGCGAATGGCTTAGCCATGTAATCAATCGCGCCTTCTTTCATCGCGGCAACGGCATCTTCAATGTTGGCGTAAGCTGTCATCAATAGCACTGGCAGATTCGGCCAGTTTTGTTTGATATTTCTTAATAGGGCTAATCCGCCCATGCCCGCCATCTGAACATCGGATACGACGATATCAACGGAGTTAGACTTTAACTTGACCAGAGCATCTTCCGCGCAGTCCGCTTCTAGCCATTCGTAGCCAGCGAGCGCGAGCGTATCGACCAAGGCTTCACGTAGACCTTCATCATCTTCTACGATTAACACTTTGCTTTGAGCCATGTGATTCTCCAGTGTAAATTCAGTTAAAACTTAAATACTTTCAGCAGTAGAGGTGCGTTCTAGTGGTAAGCACATCGTAAAGCATGCGCCATCGCCCTCTTCTGATATTAATTCTAATCGCCCTTCATGAGCGCGGCACACCATCTGTACCACAGCCAAACCAAGACCTGTGCCTTGAGAGCGCGTAGTGAAAAACGGCTCCATGATCTTTCCTTGCAGCTCTTTCGGTACACCAGGGCCACTGTCTTGAACCGAGATCTTAAGCTCGCCGTTCACCGGTCGGAAAAACACATCGATTTGCGACTCTTTACCCGCAATCTGTACGGCATTGAGAACTAAGTTACTTAAAGCAGAAGCAATGGCATTGGCATTACCAAACATTTGCGTCTCTTCACCTTCGACTTCTTGGAAATAATCGATGTTGTTGGTCTTGAGTGCCGTCTCGACCATCGGCTGATATTCAGCGATCAACTCTGACACCGTAAATGGCTTCACGACTTTGTTATCACCACCTTTAGCGAACAACAGCATATCATTAACCTGCTTCTCAAGGTCATGCAGTCTATCCATAAGCTTAGTTTGAAAGCGCGTTTTTGTGGCAGGTGGCAAATTTGGCGCAGCTAAATTAGAAGCATAGAGCATCGCACTGGACAATGGTGTACGAACTTGGTGCGCCAAAGAAGCGACCATTCTTCCTAGTGAAGAGAGTCTTTGAAGATCACTCACACGCGATTGAAGCAGTCGAGTTTCTGTCAGATCGGTAATTAAGATCAGCTGACCAGTGGCTGATGCAGAGATCGCCAAACGAACTTTACGTCCATTTTTCAGTGAAATTTCGTGGCCATCATCGTCTTTGGGATCAAATGCACTCTGGATCACAGAGAACCACTTCTCTCCCACCAGCTCCACACCTAATATACGGTGGGCTTCAGGGTTAGCTTCTCTAACTTCACCCTGAGTATCCAACAAGATAACGCCAGCAGGCATCACATCGAGTACTTGCTTGTATCGCTCAACTTGCTGCTCAACAGAGTCTAAGTGTGATTGGTTTTCTGGTTGGTCAGATGCGTGCATATAAAAAATTGGCCTCAAATACTAGAATAGCCTGACATGCACCACACACATCAGGCTATTTGCTATATTTATCACATAGTTAAGCCGTCAACAACTCGGCTATCTCTGATTAAAAGGTAGATCAGGGTTCTCCATGAGCTACCGTATTCAGTAGGATTTATCGCTGCAAATTGTATTTGCGCATTTTCTCAACAAGGGTTGTACGTCGCATACCCAACATGTCTGCCGCACGAGCAACCACACCGCCTTGAGCTTCCAAAGCTTGGTTGATCATATTCACTTCCAAGTCAGCGAGTAACTCTTTTAAGTTTACGCCTTCTGGTGGCAGCTCTTGAGGGGCATTGGCGTTATCATTGAGATCATCTTGTTGATCAAAACTGAAGTCTTCAGAGAATAGATCCGCTAATGCGTCGCGCTCTTGCTCTTCTTCCGACACAAAGCTATTGAACTCTGGTTGGAACTCAGGGATATCACTATAGCGATACTTAGTTGGCAGATGGTTCACATCAACCAAGCTGTTCGGATACAGAATAACCATACGTTCAACTAGATTCGCCAACTCGCGAACGTTGCCTGGCCAATCATGTTCCATCAAAGAATTAACAGCACGCGGCGTGAAGCAGATCGGCATGCTGCCTTCCGCTTCCATACGCGTCATCAGCTCTTGTAGCAACAGCGGTATATCTTCTTTACGCTCTTGCAGTGCAGGCATCTCGATTGGGAACACATTCAATCGGTAGTAAAGGTCCTCGCGGAACGCTTCATCATCGATCATGCTCTCAAGATTGCGGTGTGTTGCTGCAATGACACGTACATTAGCTTGCAGCGTTGCGTTGCCGCCTACGCGTTCAAAACAACGTTCTTGCAATACGCGTAGCAGTTTTACCTGCATCGCCATTGGCATATCGCCAACTTCATCCAGGAATAAGGTTCCACCTTCCGCCAGTTCAAAGCGGCCTTTACGCGCGGTAATCGCACCGGTAAATGCCCCTTTTTCGTGACCAAAAAGCTCACTCTCCAACAAGTCTGGTGGGATAGCACCACAGTTCACAGGAACGAAAGGTCCACCACGGCGTTTTGAATGGTAATGAATGTTACGTGCTACAACCTCTTTACCCGTACCGGACTCACCTAAGATCAACACGTTTGCCTCGGTAGAAGAGACTTGCTCGATGAGGTGACGTACCTCCTGAATACCAGAGCTTTGACCGACTAGGCTGCGAAACAGTGTATTTTTGCGTGCTGATGAGACGACATTAACGCCTTTGCGGCCTAAGAAGTCTTTGCAATGCCTTAATGCATCACTAAGTTGCGGGTAATTGAGTGGCAGTTCTAGCTCACCAACATAGTTGGTTAACTCATCCACAGAATAGTTGTGCTTGCCCATTACTAACAAGGGGATATGGTTAGCGTTGATCAGCTGTTCATTGAGTAAAGATGTGAAGCCGTTGCCCTTAATAGAGCCAATAATGCACCCCGCCCACTGTTGAGACCAGTCGACCTTGTGTGCTTGTTCAGAGCTGACAACTTCGCAGCCCTCTCCTACAAACTCTAATATTGTGCTTAAATTGTGACGCTCTTGAGCATTATCGTCTACGACAAGCAGTTTTGACAAACCTTGCATAAGTAGGATGTATTGCCTTTATTATTGGTGTGATGCGGAAAACATTAAGCAACGTAATCTATAAAACAGAAAAAAGTATCATTGATAAGATTAACGATAGACAAATTATGAAAATCAGCAACGAAAAAAAGCCATTAGGCTATCTAATGGCTTCTATTTTATTTGATTAAAAAAATAAGGCAACCAACCAATTAACTCATGTGAGATCGGTTAGAACTTTGAATTTTCTCTAAATACCCACTTCAGCAGAGGTTAAATTGTGATATTCATTCGGGATCTGGTCCCAAGCGCTCTTAATCTCGCGGATGATATCAATCACATCATCAATAGGTTGAGGGTCATTTTTGTGATTCGCCGCAGAAATTTGAGTGATCATAAACTCATAAAGTTGATCTAGGTTTTTAGCGATATCACCACCATCGTCCATTGATAGACAGCTACGAAGGCTAATAATGATGTCTAACGCTTTACCCAGACGCTCACCCTTAACAGGAATATTCCCTGCTTGCATCGCCGCCTTACCTTGAATAAGACGTTCGATAGCACCTGCCATCAACATTTGAACAATTTTATGGGGTGAGGCAGCAGTAAGCTGACTATCCACTGATACCTTTTTATATGCCTGTAAAGAACCGCGCATAGTAAACCTCTTCTATAAAAACTTTTTATACTGTTGAACTGATTTGTTTCCGTGGCGGTACTTCTTCAAGTCTTTGCCGACTCGTGTCGTTTCCGTTTGCATCAATTCAACCAATTTTCTTGTTCTCGTAATGGCATTGTACCATTCCGAGCTTTGCTTAACGTCGGGGTGTGAATCCAATAAATGAAGCACGTTTTGCAACAACTGTTCTCTGTTATCGACAAGCGTCATTATTTCTTCAGTATTAATTTCACTTATTTCGAACTTAGCCATAATTTGTTGATCTAGTTCACAAAGCTTCTGAAGTTCGTCCATCATCTATTAGCCCAACGCATTCATCATACTGCCCAACTGGGACTGCATTTTGCCGGTCGCTTCTTGCATCGCAGTAAAACGAGCGTGGGTGCGACTTTCCAACCCTTCCATGCGGCGATCAAGTGCCGCTTGGTCATCGACCAAACGATAGTTCTGTTCAACCAAGCTTCGTTCACGCGTTCGAATTGAGCCTGTTACACCTGTAATGCCTTGAATGGCGTCTTCCACCTTTTTGGCAAAACCATTGTTACCACCAAAAAAATCACCCAACTTATCGAAGTTGTTGTTCAATTGGCGGTCCAACATGTCGTAGTTGATTTCGAGGGTACCTTGACGAGTTGTGGTGATACCAAACTCAGTTAGGGAACTGATATCCGGCGGCGCATCTTTAATGCTAGTTGAGAACACACTTTTCAAACGTGAGTCTGCGTTTCTCACTGTGCTATCACCAGCCAATGGTCCTTTTTGACCAGTGGTCGGATCGACACCCGATAGGCTCTGTGACACTTGGTAGAACTGATTGTATGATGCAACAAAGGCTTCAATATCCTGACGCACACTACCGCGGTCATACTCAACACCAATCTCTGCAGGAGCTTTATCTTTCGGTGTTTTGCCTTTTACTGTGATGTCGATACCCTCAATTGCATCTTCAATCACATTGTTGTTACTCGAAAGCTGAGCCACGCCATCCAATACAACCATGGAGTCTTGGCCCGCTTGAACCTCAGTCATGCCACTATAGGTATCAAAAGATTTCTGCGCTTTCTCTAGATCCGCTTGAGCTTTATCGATTTTTTCTAGGTGCTCTCGCTCTTCTTGAGGAAGTTTTGAACGCTCAATCTCTTTAGCTTGTTGTTCAGTAATCTCGCCCTTGGCAACACGTTCTGCTAGCGCTGCCTTCTCTTCAGCGGTTTTCTCTTCGATACGAGCTTGCTCAGCCTCAAGCTTTTGCTGAGCTTCTTTCGGTGTCACGTAAGAGTCCGTCAATGTGCCCGATGCGGCATTAGTCCAACCCGGAACATCCGGCGCCTTCTCTATCGCTTTCTCATCCAGTTCAAGCTCAGGGGTGTAATATGAGTCGAGCAAGGTACCTGACGCAGTTTCTGTCCAACCGGGGATATTGTCTTCTGGCATAACAGAAGCCGATGCCTTCGCTGCATCTAATGCTGCTTGGCCAGCTGCGGCAGCTGCCTCTCCAAAAGTTTGGCTGCTTGGGTCTTGAGCGAGTTCTGAATCAAGCGGTAGGTTTTCAGAATCAGACGCTTCTTGTGGCATAGGGTTGCCATCAGCATCCAACTCTTGTGGTGTTTCAGTTGCCGCTTCGATAGGGGCAGTTTCTTGCCCTGGAGCAGGCTCTGAAAGGATCTCTTGAGCAGCGAGACGTGCCGATTCTAAGGCTTTTACGCGCTCTTCAAGAGTTTTGTATTCAAGTTTTTTGAGGGGATTATCCGACTGAGCGTCAACATTAATGCTGATCTGTTGCTCCACACCAGATAGGTTTGACGCGACGATAAGGCGAGGACCCTCAACGTCGTTGATGACCGAGGCACGAACACCCGGGTTATTACTTGCGCCATTGATACCTCGTACAACGTCGATAAGTTTCGAGCGCTCACCGACTTGTACATCAAAGCTCTTCTCACCAAGCGAAACCTGCAGCTTACCTGGGCCAAATTTCATGTCTTCCGATAGAACATCAGAAGCCACTTTATGGCTTTGGGCAAGCTGCAACACATCGATGGCATATTTGCCTGCAATTGCATCCGTAGTAGCGGTTGCAGACACAACTCCGTCATCGGTACTTTCAACTGTTCTCACAGCGAAAGCTTTTTCCTGACGAAAGTTCGTCATTAAGTTCTTCATCGAATCAAGCGATTCTCTGAGTCTTCCATAGGCACTAATGCTGGAATCGATTCGCGTTCTTTCATTGTCGATACGTTGCTGCTTAGGTACGCGCTCCGCATCTACAATTTTGCTGACCATGGAGTTGATATCCATGCCAGACGACATCCCAAGTGGGCCTAAACTCATCAAATCACCTCAATAATACGACTTAAACCTTCGCCTCCAATAGCCCGCTATTTGAGGTTTGGGCCGCTAGGCGCCTTAAAATCTCAAGCATTTCTTCATCTGGTATTTGGCGAATAATATCACCTGTTGTGGCTTCGTATATCGTCACCACATCTCTACCCGATTCTTCATCCACTTTAAAGGCGACACCCTTGTTGATAGAAGAGATAAACTCATTCATCTTCTCTACCATTTTAACGCGCTCTTCTTTATTCAGCTCTTGTCTATCTTGAGCTAATTGAATCGCCGCTTCGGTAGCATCCTCTTGCGATTTCTCTACCTTATCTTTGGATGCAACTTCTAGTGGTTTAGAAACACTTGGCGCACTGCTACCTTCATCGAATGCAAATTTAATGCCATTAGGTGAGCCATAAGGCTGGACGTTCGATGCGCTGGATGATATTTCCATGACACTCTCCTTCCGACCTTAAATGAGCCATGGCATTAGAGCCCTACCAAGGTAGACCTCTATTGCCGCCTACTAAGTAAGCTTAGCCCAATAAGCTTAGAGCTGCTGATGGCGATTGCTTCGCTTGAGCTAGGATTGAAGTACTCGCCTGTTGTAGGATTTGAGACTTCGTCATAGCTGTCGTTTCTTTCGCGTAATCAGTATCTTTGATACGGCTCTTAGATGCATTAACGTTTTCGTTGATGTTATCTAAGTTGCTGATTGCGTGATCAAAACGGTTTTGGAAAGCACCCAGAGAAGCACGTTGGCTGTCTACAGACTTAAGCGCACCATCAATGATAGAAACAGCTTCGTTAGCGCCCGCTACAGAAGTTACGTCGATATCGTTAACAGTTACTTCTTTACCGTCGCCAAGACCTAGCTCGCCAGATAGGCTACCGCCAAACTCAACATCACCTTGTACTTTTTGGCTTGAAGCGAACAGTTGTAGTTTGCCGCCTTCACCAACAGAAGCTTTAACGTCTTCACTTTGACCGTTAATGTAAGTCGCAAGTTCTTCAATATCGTTACCCGCTTTTGCAGAGATATTTACTTCTTGCTCTTCACCAAACTTGTCTTTGTACTTCATCGTTAGGTCAGAACCTGCCGCTACTGTCCAAGAAGAGTCTTTACCTTCTTCAACTGTGTAGCTCTTACCACCCATGTCTTGAGTGTCAGTACGCATGTTACCCATAGATAGCATTACAGCTTCACCAGAATCCGCACCGATTTGGAAAGATTGGCTACCGTAAGTACCGTTTAGAAGCTTGTTACCACCGAAAGATGTTGTTTCTGCGATACGGTTTAGCTCGTCGTTAAGTGCTGTTACTTCTTCTTGGATTGCAACACGTTCAGCTTTACTGTTTGAACCGTTTGCAGATTGTAGAGAAAGGTCACGCATACGTTGCAGAATGTTTGTAGACTCATTCATTGCACCTTCAGCCGTTTGTGCAATAGAAATACCGTCGTTCGCATTCTTCACAGCCATGTCTAGGCCGCGGCTTTGAGACGTTAAGCGGTTCGAGATTTGTAGGCCTGCAGCATCGTCTTTTGCGCTATTGATTTTATAGCCAGAAGACAAACGCTCCATTGATTTTTGAGTACCTTCAGCCGCGCCATTTAGGTAGCGCTGAGCCGTCATTGCAGACACGTTAGTGTTTACATTAATTGCCATAGTTGATCTCCTTTAGGCATTTCTGATGCACGCCAGTGACTCTCACCTCACATAAAGCACACATCAATATTGTCTGATGTACCGCTGTGTCTCTCACCTCACATTGGCACATCTCATTTCTCTCAATCCCTTTAACGGCGCTTTGATTAGAAGCTTTAACAAAAAAATCGATTTTTTTGGTTTTATTTTCAATAACAAGAGAAAGTGTGATCGTAGTTCAATTAATCGGGCGATATTCGCTAAAGTTTCAACTATTGATGGATTTATAAGCACATGGTTACTTATTAATTTACTGTGAAAGCGTCGATATTTAACTGCGTTTGATATTGAGGTGGTGGTCATCACCTTTTATCAAAGAAAAAGAACTCTTCCTTTACCAATGACAATCGGCTCCTTTATCTGTACCTGATCAAGACTGAGATCCCTGATGCCTCGCTCTACTCGGCTCTGGGATGACTATTTAGGACATTTAGAGTTAGTTACAAGTTGCCTATTTATCGTCATTCCCTACCGCGAGGAACGAGCGATATAGGGAATCTCTCTCGCCACCAACGACACAATCAGGTATCCCAAAACACTTTACCAAACACCAAAAACGCGAAAACCCAGCCGAAGCTGGGTTTGTTTAGCGCTCATCTCTCACCACGAGCTAATTTGTGGAAGAGGCACTGACAAATGCAATGCCACTTTTATTTGATTAACCTAGAAGGCTAAGTGCTGAGTTCGGTGCTTGCTTCGCTTGAGCAAGAATCGAGCTAGACGCTTGAGAAAGAATTTGCGACTTAGTCATTTGCGTTGTTTCTTTCGCGAAGTC
>NZ_JAHGAN010000014.1:0-110391 GCF_030248625.1 Vibrio sp. D420a
AATCTCGAATCTCGAATCTACTTATAAATACACAACATATTTAAGTAGCTGTCAGTCAGTGAGTGCAATTCTTCAGTTGAGTTTGCACGCTTCGCTTGGATGAACAACGAGTAGCAGATACCGTGGAATAGGTTCGCCAAGTGTTTCGGTTCATGTTGGTCGCATACTTCACCGCGCTCGATCGCTTTAACGAACATGTTCTGAACCAGCATTTGGTTAGTGCGGTTAGTTGTTACGAATAGTGGCCATACTTCATCACGAGTTGATGCACTCCATTCGAACCAAACATTAAGCCAGTGACAATCTTGTTCAACAAGTGCAACCATCTCATTGGTGATGTTGGTCAGGTTCTGTTTCGCATGCAGATCAAGATCGATATTGTCTGAAAGGAAGTTCGAGAACTGACGAACAACGTGGTTTAGAACCTCATCAACCAGATCTTCACGTGTTGGGAAGTAGTTAAATACAGTAGCGACAGACACTTGAGCAATGTCAGCGATATCTGCGTGTCCGCCTCGGCCAATGCCGCGACGAGAGAATACTTCAAGAGCAATCTCCATCAATTGAAGTTTTCTTTTTAGGGGTGAAAGCCTAGTTCTAGGTCTCTTAGATATTGAGTCCATAATGTTTTCCTTGCCAACGAAATATTATATTAATGATTTTATTATTATTTAAGCCAAGATGAGTGTAATGGTGCATATGCAAATGGTCAATCATTTGTGCTTGTTTTATGGACAATTGCATCAAACTTGATACATAAATCGTGATCCGCATAGGGCGTTGTAATGCGATCTAACTCGAAACCCGAGAATACGACTCTTGATACGAGAACTGTGATTTAAATTGATAGACGAGGTGGTGTGGGTATTTGAGCAGTGCTAGACTTACGCTCGAAAATCAGCGGCACTATTGATGAAACGATCTACACTTGTCGCAGTCACTAAATAAAATGAGAGCAGTATGAAACATACAGTTGAAGTCATGATCTCTGAGCAAGAAGTTCAAGATCGAGTGCAAGAACTAGGCAAACAGATCACTGAGCATTACCAAGGTAGTGAAGATCTCGTATTGGTAGGTCTATTACGTGGTTCATTCGTATTTATGGCCGATCTTGCGCGTGCGATTAACCTTACGCACCAAGTAGATTTCATGACAGCTTCTAGCTACGGCAATACAATGGAAAGCTCACGTGACGTGCGCATCCTTAAAGACCTAGATGATGACATCAAAGGTAAAGATGTACTGCTAGTTGAAGATATCATCGATACTGGTAACACACTAAACAAGGTGAAAGAGATCCTGAGCCTACGTGATCCTAAGTCAGTACGTATCTGTACGCTGCTGGACAAGCCTTCTCGCCGTGAAGTTGACGTAGAAGTGAACTGGATCGGTTTTGAGATCCCTGACGAGTTTGTTGTGGGTGTAGGTATCGACTACGCTCAGAAATACCGTCACCTACCATACATTGGTAAGGTTGTACCTCAAGAGTAATTGTCGATTGGATGAGATCGAATGATTAAAAAGCCCGCGTGATGCGGGCTTTTTGTATTTGTTAGGAAAGTACTTAACCTTGTTGGCCTAGAAGAGGCGTGGTTAGAATCTTGTTCAATGCCTCTAAATGACTGTTCTCTAGGGTATCGTTGCTTGAACAACGCACACCAAGATCTTTCAGTTTGCCATCACCGATACCATACACAACGCCGTGGATTTCAACCTCTTGGCCGCGCTCCCAAGCACTCTGCATAATGGTTGAGTTACCCAAGTTGTAAACTTGCTCAGCAACGTTGATTTCACAAAGCTTATCACCCCACTGTTCACGTGGCAGTGCTTCGATCTCTTTGCGGTACTTTAAGTAGTTATCACGGATGTGCAGTAGCCAGTTATTGATAAGGCCCAGTTTCGGGTTATCAATAGCCGCATTAACACCGCCACAACCATAGTGACCACAAATAATGATGTGTTTTACCTTCAATACATCAACCGCGTATTGAACAACAGATAGGCAGTTAAGGTCGGTATGAATGACTTGGTTTGCCACATTACGGTGTACAAACAGTTCACCAGAATAGAGCCCTGTTAAGCGTTCAGCTGGTACACGACTATCTGAACAACCGATCCAAAGGAACCCCGGGTTTTGACCCTCTTCAAGCGTCGTAAAATATTCAGGTCGTTCTGAGCGAATTTCATCAGACCATTTGGAATTGTTTTCAAAAAGCTGTTTTATTTCTGGCATCTTGCTTCATACATCCCTCAATTAAGATGCTTAACTATACACAATGTTACAAATTCAATCTTGTAAAAAGTGCGTCAAAAAGTACTCATCTGACGTGTTCTAGTACGTAAAATCATAAACTTAGGCATAAAGCTATCATCCGGTTATAAGACATAAATATTGTGATTGAATTAACACTTTCTGAGTAGTTGATACATTTGTTAAAGTGATACGGTTTGTCAGCTCATCACAGGGAGATGTATTTTGTTTGGAAGTCGTTTTGCAGATATCAACCTCAAAGGGGATATGTTTGGCGGTGTCACCACAGCCATTATCTCACTGCCATTGGCGTTGGCATTTGGTGTTGCTTCTGGTGCAGGCGCCGAAGCGGGCTTGTGGGGCGCGATCATGGTCGGCCTGTTTGCCGCATTGTTTGGTGGTTCCAATACGCTGATCTCTGAGCCAACGGGCCCAATGACTGTGATCATGACGGCAGTACTAACCAGCATGATGGCGAAGTACCCGGAAACAGGCTTAGCAATGACCTTTACTGTTGTGATGATGGCTGGTGCATTTCAGGTATTGCTCGGGACGTTAAAGTTAGGAAAATACATAACTTTGATGCCATATAGCGTGATCTCCGGATTTATGTCCGGCATCGGCGTTATTCTGATTATCCTACAACTTTCTCCACTTCTTGGTCATGCAGCACCCGCAGGTGGCGTGATGGGCACCTTGTCTGCTCTGCCTGATACCGTTGCAAATATGAAGTTCAGTGAGTTGTTCCTTGGCTTACTAACGCTCGGTATTCTGTTTTTCTTCCCTAAGCAGTACCGAAAGTATGTTCCCGCACAATTGGTTGCCTTGGTCGCAGTAACACTGCTTTCTGTCATTCTGTTTGATACAGAAGCGATTCGCCGTATCGGTGAAATCCCTGCAGGTTTACCATCATTGGTTGTGCCGCACATTGACGCTTCTATGTTTACCGAGATGGTCATCGATGCATTGGTGCTGGGTACTCTGGGTTGTATTGATACGCTTTTGACTGCAGTTATTGGTGACTCTTTGACTCGTAAAGAGCACGATTCGGATAAAGAGCTGCGTGGTCAAGGTCTAGCAAATATGATTTCTGGCTTGTTCGGTGCGCTTCCAGGCGCGGGTGCAACCATGGGTACCGTAACCAACATTCAGGTTGGTGCGCGATCTCCATTATCAGGTGTGATTCGTGCGTTAGTACTTGCGCTAGTTGTACTGGTTGCTGGTGGTTTGACTGAACCAATTCCAATGGCGGTACTGGCGGGCATTGCGGTATATGTGGGTTTCAATATCCTTGATTGGAGCTTCATTCAGCGTGCACACCGCGTGAGCTTCGCGGGTATGGCGATCATGTATGGCGTGATGCTATTAACAGTATTCGTCGACTTGATTGTTGCGGTAGGTCTTGGTGTCTTTATCTCTAACATCATCATCATTGAGCGATTGAGCCGTGAGCAGGCGCGCCAAGTGAAGGCGATCAGTGATGCGGATGAGGATGATGTGCCTCTATCGGATAGCGAACGTGGCTTGCTTGATATGGCCAATGGTAAAGTGCTGTTCTTCTATCTGTCTGGACCAATGATCTTCAGTGTCTCTAAGGCGATTTCACGTCAGCACACCAGTATCTCTGATTACGAAGCGATGATTCTCGATCTCACCGATGTACCTATGATTGATGTCACGGTTGGTCTAGCTTTGGAGAATGCGATTAAGGATGCACTAGACGCCAACTGTGAGGTGTACCTACTGTGTCCAAACGACAATACTCGCCAACAGCTTGAGAAATTCCATGTCATTGATCTGGTGCCAGAATCGAATACCTATCGCTTCCGTTATGAAGCCCTAAGAGCGGCAACTAACTACGTGGTACGCGATGAGCATGAGCTCGGTTCCGCTTAGTAAAAAGCAAATTAATCTCTAGCTGTAAAATACCGTTAAGTTAATGACTTAGCGGTATTTTTTTATCTCGTTTTAGCCGTATCCATAAATGTTTCTATAGATTTGGAAATGTTAGTTTGTCTTAATCGTCATTTGACGATAGACTTGTTGGTATATTGGACGTGTCTGAGAATAAAGTCATCTTTTCTCTCATGCCCACTCACTAATCGCAAATGGCAAGTTATCTTCATGTACGCATTAGAAATCGAACAACTTAGAAAGACCTACGCTGGTGGATTTGAGGCCTTGAAAGGCATCAGTCTGCAGGTGAAAAAAGGCGACTTTTACGCATTACTTGGGCCGAACGGCGCGGGCAAATCGACCACGATAGGCGTTATCTCCTCACTGGTAAACAAAACGTCAGGCAAGGTGAATGTCTTTGGTTTTGATATCGATAAAGACCTAGAGTTGGCGAAGCAAAACCTTGGCTTAGTTCCTCAAGAATTCAACTTTAACCAGTTTGAGACCGTTGAGCAGATTGTACTTCAACAAGCTGGCTACTACGGTGTGTCTAAGTCACTAGCTAAAGAGCGCGCAAAAAAGTATCTATCTAAACTCGATCTTTGGGAAAAGCGTAGCGAACGAGCGCGAAACCTGTCTGGTGGTATGAAGCGTCGCTTGATGATTGCCCGTGCATTGATGCATGAGCCTCAACTACTGATCTTGGATGAACCAACAGCCGGCGTTGATATTGAACTGCGCCGTTCAATGTGGGAGTTCCTACAAGAAATCAACGAGAAACAAGGCATCACTATCATCTTGACTACTCACTACCTAGAAGAGGCTGAGATGCTATGTCGTAATATCGGCATCATCAATCGTGGTGAGTTAATTGAGAATACGACGATGAAGTCGCTGCTGAATAAGCTCAGCGTTGAAACCTTCATCCTTGATTTGGAAGAGGGTGCATCTGAGCCGACGCTGCAAGGTGTAAACAGCCAAGTGATGGTGAATGGTTCTCTAGAGATCGAGATTGATAAGACGTTAGGATTGAATACCATCTTTAGCCAGCTAACAGAGCAGGGTATCAAAGTATTGTCGATGCGTAACAAGGCGAACCGTCTGGAAGAGCTGTTTGTGAGTATCGTTCGTGAGGGGAGCAAATAAGATGTATCAACTGTATTGGACGGCTTTTTGTAGCCTGCTCACCAAAGAGGTGAACCGTTTTACCCGAATCTGGGTTCAGACTCTGGTTCCACCTGCGATCACCATGACCTTGTACTTCATCATCTTCGGTAGCCTGATTGGCTCTCGCATTGGCCAGATGAACGGCTTTAGCTATATGGAGTACATTGTGCCGGGCCTTATCATGATGTCGGTGATTACCAACTCTTACTCGAACGTTGCCTCTTCGTTCTTTAGTGCCAAGTTCCAAAAGAACATTGAAGAGCTTTTGGTCGCTCCGGTACCAAACTATGTGATTATCGCGGGCTTCGTGATGGGCGGGGTTGTGCGTGGCTTGCTAGTTGGCGCTATTGTTACCTTTGTGTCTCTGTTCTTCGTTGACCTGCAAGTTGACCATTGGGGTGTAATCATTGCGACTGTGTTCTTAACGTCAGTGGTATTTGCGTTGGGTGGTCTTATCAATGCGGTTTTTGCGCGCACCTTTGATGATATATCAATCATTCCAACCTTCATCCTAACGCCTCTAACTTATCTTGGCGGGGTGTTCTACTCAATCAGTCTACTACCTGAGTTTTGGCAAGGTGTATCTAAGCTGAACCCGATTGTGTATATGGTTAACGCATTCAGATACGGCTTCTTGGGCGTGTCTGACGTGGGTATTGTGACGTCGTTTGGTGTACTGGGTGTGTTTATTGTGGTGTTGTATGGCGTTGCACATTACTTAGTAACAAAGGGCATTGGCTTACGTAGCTAGTCTTTACACCACTGAGCTTACAGATAAAGAAAAAGGTCGATATAACATCGACCTTTTTTGTATTTTGCTTTTAAGAAACCGTTAATTACTCAGCGGTTTCTTCTTTCACTTCTTCTTTGGTTTCCGTAACTAAGTCAAGAACTTGGTTGTCGATAAGACGAGTCTTACCTAGGAAAGCAGACATAAGAATCACAGCTTGAGTGGATTCAGAAGTGATGGCTTGCAGAGTCTTGGCATCGCAGATGAAGATCTCATCCGGTTGTAGATCTGCAGCGCGAAGTTGGTCGGTCGCATCTTCCACAACTGACGCGTAATCATCACGTCCACCACGGATAGCACTGCTGATCCAACGCATAGTACGAGCCAGTACAGGTGCACGTTGGCGCTCATCAATCGTGAGGTTGCCGTTACGAGAGCTCATTGCTAAGCCGTCCATTTCACGAACCGTAGGTACGCCCACGATTTCGATGTCGAGTGCAAGATCGGTCGTCATTTGACGAATAACGGCGAGCTGTTGGAAATCTTTTTCACCGAAGCAGGCAAAATCAGGCTGAACGATGTTGAACAGCTTGGTTACGATCGTTGCTACACCACGGAAGTGACCAGGACGAGAAGCGCCTTCTAGCATGTGAGAAAGGCCCGGTACCTCGACAAAAGTCTGCTTATCAAGACCTGCTGGGTACATGATCTCTGGTGTTGGTGTAAAGACCAACTCAACACCTTCGCCAGTTAGCTTGCTCAAGTCAGCTTCTAGAGTGCGAGGGTAGTTGTTTAGATCATCTGCACGGTCAAATTGCATTGGGTTAACGAAGATACTAACCACAACGATGTCAGCCAGTTCGCGCGCTTTTCTTACTAGAGTAAGGTGACCCTCATGAAGGTTGCCCATAGTAGGAACGAAAGCAACAGTGCGTCCATCACGTTTATACTGCTTAATCTGCTCACGAAGAGCCGCTACTTCAGCGAAAGATTGCATACTAACTCCTAAGCGATTGTGTGAGCGTCATCAGGGAAACGTGCGCTCTCAACATCTTCTTTATATTTTGCCACGGCTTTACGCATATCGCCCGTTTCCGCTAAGAAATTCTTAGAGAATTTAGGCATATAGTTCGCAGAAATACCGAACATGTCGTGCATAACTAGGATTTGACCGTCGGTCACATTACCCGCGCCAATACCAATTACTGGTACATCACAGGCTTCAGTAATACGTTTTGCCAATGAAGCCGGTACACACTCAAGCAGGACGATTTGCGCGCCAGCTTCTTGTAGAGCCAATGCGTCTGCAACCATTTTGTCGGCTTGCTCGTCGTCGCGACCTTGTACCTTGTAACCACCAAAGATGTTCACAGACTGAGGTGTTAAACCTAGGTGTGCACAAACCGGTACTGCGCGCTCTGTTAGCATTTTCACTGTATCTACCAGCCAGCTGCCACCTTCAATCTTAACCATGTTGGCACCAGCGCGAATGATCGTCGCCGCGTTTTCACATGCTTGCTCAGGTGTTGCGTAGCTCATGAATGGCATGTCAGCCATCAACAGACAGTTTGGGCTACCTGCACGTACTGAGCGAGTGTGGTAAGCAATGTCGTCTACGGTAACTGGCAGTGTGTCAGTTTGGCCTTGCAGCACCATACCAAGCGAATCACCGACTAAAAGGACAGGGATTTCTTGGCTTTCGAATAGTTGACTGAAGCTTGCGTCGTAAGCCGTTGACGTTGCAAATTTACGGCCTTCACGTTTGCACTTGATCAGGTCGTTAATGGTTACTTTTTTCATTGGTTTTCCTTAATGCGTTTGGCTTATTTTTGCCAAACATTGAGCCCGTTTTTGTCGACTACTTTAAGCAGTTCACTGAGCTCAGTCCCATCAGGGAGTTGTAAACTTGGTGCGATTTCAGCTAGCGGGTAAAGAACGAATTCTCGCTCTTTCATTCCGTAGTGAGGAACGGTTAAGCGCTCTGAATCGATCACCTCATTGCCGTATAAAATGATGTCTAGGTCCAAGGTTCTTGGTCCCCAACGCTCATCTTTACGGACACGCCCTTGCTCTTGCTCAATTGCTTGGGTGCAGTTGAGCAGTTCAATCGGCGTTAATTCGGTTTCAATAGCAACCACCGCATTGATGTAATCTGGTTGGTTTTGCGGCCCCATTGGAGTGCTACTATATAGCTTAGAGGTCGCAATAAACTTTGATTGCGGTAGGCTTTTTAGTGTTTCGATAGCCAAATTTGCTTGGCTCACAGGGTCGGCAAGATTGCTGCCGACCGCGATGTACGCTGTGATCATGATGACTGCTTACTTTTCTTGTTGCGGTAAGTCTTACGGCGTCGATGACCAGATTTAGATGGTGGAGCCACATCGTTTGCCATCGCTTGGCGCATGTTGCGTCCTGCACTCTGGTAGCGCTCCCACCATTTAGCAAGTTCTTGGGTTTCACCACCTTCGATCTCGCCACGCATCTCAAGGAAGTCAAAGCCAGCACGGAACTTGTTGAGCTCCATTAGGCGTTGAGCACGCTTGCCGTTGCGACGAGGTAGACGAAGCTGCAGTTGCCATACTTCACGAATAGTCGCTGTGTGGCGGCGTGGAATAGCAATGCTCTTAACCTGTTGATCAAGAATCACGTTGCTTGCTTCCATGATGGCGTCATATTGAGAAAGACCAAGCTCATCGGCTAGTTTCTCGGCCAGTTTGTTCATCGGGTACCACAAGATAGCTGCGAACATAAAGGCTGGGTTAACGCGTTTGCCATCTTCGATGCGCAGGTCAGTAGAATCGAGCACCAAGTCCAGCATCTGTTCTGTCTGAGATGAGTAGTCCTCAGTAAAGAATTCAGCCACCGCTGGGAACATCTGTTGGAACAGATTGTATTCGCGCATTAGGTGGTAAGTTTCAAGACCGTAGCCTGATTGAAGAAGCTTCAGTGACTCTTCATAAAGACGAGCTGCTGGGATGTCTTTTAGCAGGTGAGCTAACCCTTCAATTGGGTCGGCCGTGTCTTCTTCGATGTCGAAGTCTAGCTTAGCAGAGAAACGCATGGCACGAAGCATACGTACCGGGTCTTCACGGTAGCGAGTTTCTGGATCACCAATCAGACGGATCAAGCGATCTTCTAAGTCTTCCACACCACCTGCGTAATCGTGGATGCTGTAGTCTGCAATGTTGTAGTACATCGCATTGATGGTGAAGTCACGACGCTCTGCATCTTCATCGACGCTGCCGTAGACGTTATCACGCAGCAACATACCTTCTTTAGACTGAGCTGATACGTTTTTCGATGGCTCTTGGTGGTGACCACGGAAAGTTGCTACTTCGATGATGTCGCGACCAAACATGATGTGCGCAAGACGGAAACGACGACCGATAAGACGGCAGTTTCTAAATAGGTTTTTGATCTGCTCTGGTGTCGCGTTAGTCGCGATATCGAAATCTTTCGGTTGTGAGCCGAGCAGTAAATCTCGCACACCACCACCGACTAGGAATGCGTCAAAACCCGCACCATTCAGGCGATATAACACTTTTAGTGCGTTATCACTGATCTGCTTGCGTGAAATATTGTGCTCTTGTCGAGTGTAAATATTCAGAGCTAAATCGTGGAATCCACGTTGTTCGCTAGGGGTATTGTCGTTTGTATTCATTAGTTTACAACAAAGTAGGTATCGCCAACTTTGCTTTTCTCTTAGTCCAAAGTGGTAGTGCAGAGTTTAATTGCGGCTAATAATAGCCTAGCGGAAGCCATTTGAGAACATTGTCCGCTTATACACACCCAAGGGTTGTGGCATTTTTATGTGTCGTTTATACGATTTCATGCCGCGAACGTGTCAATCACGGTGCTCTTTATGCAGTGTATCGGGTAGCTGATTGATATGCCAACGCTGGCAACCCCAAGCCAAAATCTCGCTCAAAGAACCTTGCTCAATGTCGAGAGGTAAAGTGAAACCGAGAAAGCGCATTGCACTCAACAGTGCCGGTTTTGGGTTGTCTAAGTCGATACCCTTTGCATGATTCTGCTTTGAGAGCTTGTTACCCGTAGCGTCGGTCGCTAGAGGCAGATGGAGGTAACTCACCTGTGGCTGATTTAGGGCTTTATAGAGGCTGATTTGACGGCCTGTGGGCTCGATTAAGTCAGCTCCTCGCACCACTTCTGTAACCCCTTGAGCGATATCATCCAGCACCACCGCTAGATTGTAGGCGAATAAGCCATCACGACGTTTAATAATAAAGTCTTCTTTGGCGAGTTTGGCTGGAATGCTCATGGTGCCGTGGCGAATATCCTCGAATGACTCAACTGGGTGATTCATCACTAGGCGTACCGCGCGTTCACCATTATCGTCTAGTGCTGCGTGACGACAGTGACCGTTGTAGAAGCCACCTAGGGCTTTTATCTGCTTGCGGGTACATTCGCAGTAGTAAGCTTGCTGCTCGGTAAGCCACTGTTCAATCTGTGCTTGGTAAGCCGGGTGTCGATGACTCTGATATATGACCTCGCCATCCCAATGCAACTGATAGGTCTCTAAGGTTTTTAATATAAGATTGGCGGCTCCTGGCATTTCGCGCGGTGGATCGAGATCTTCCATGCGAACTAGCCATTGTCCCTTTTGTGATTTTGCTTGGAAGTAGCTACCGAGTGCAGCCACAAGTGAGCCAAAATGAAGAGGGCCTGAAGGAGAAGGTGCAAAGCGCCCGATATAACTCATAGTAAAAGCCTAAGTAATGGTTGTATGGGGAATAAAAGACCAAATAAAAAAGGGAGCGAGTGCTCCCTTTCTTCACATCAACAAGGATTAGCCTTGCATCTGTTTCTCTTTGATTTCTGCAAGTGTTTTACAGTCAATACAAAGATCAGCAGTCGGACGAGCTTCAAGACGACGAATACCGATTTCGATACCACAAGAATCACAGAAGCCGAAATCGTCTTCTTCGATCTTGTCTAGAGTCTTCTCAATCTTCTTGATTAGACGACGTTCACGGTCACGGTTACGTAGCTCTAGGCTGAACTCTTCTTCTTGAGAAGCGCGGTCAACTGGGTCTGGGAAATTTGCTGCCTCGTCCTGCATGTGGTGAACAGTACGATCAACTTCTTCCCTGAGCTGGTTGCGCCAAGCTTCCAAAATCTTTGTAAAATGAGCCATTTGCTCAGGTGACATGTACTCTTCACCTGGCTTTTCTTGATATGGTTCAACACCTGCGATTGCTAGGATGCCTAGCGCTTTTTTCTTAGATTCTGGCATACAGCATCTCCTATTTACACCTAGTCAACTGCAAAGCAGCTAATTTTAAGGCGGGTATCTATAGCAGAAAGAACGAATGGTGGCAAACACTCAAATGTAAACTTGTTATCAATGTGCAGAGTTCCGCACTTTGCGAATCAAGCGATGAATTCAACCGCTTGATTCAATTCCATTTGAGTATTGTTGAGTTCAGCTTTGTAACAGAGAACTTCAACACCAGCGTCTTGTGCTTGTTTTAGTAATAATGAATATTTGGCGTCTATATGGTGTGCCGCTGAGACTTTTTCAATACCTGAATGTAAAACAGTGAATAAAAGTACTGCTCTTTGACCAGATTCTGCCATTTCTGTGAGTTCACGCAGATGCTTTTGACCACGCGTGGTAACGGCATCTGGAAAGTAGCCTTGTCCCTTTCCAACACTTGGGTCATCTGCCAATAGAGTGACGCTTTTCACCTCTATATAGCAATCCGCTTTGGCTTCATCCTCGAGCAAAATGTCTATCCGGCTATTCTCACTGCCGTATTTCACCTCGGTGCGCAGCGTTTGATAACCTGAAAGTTCAACTATAGCGCCATTTTCAATCGCTTCCACTGCCAATTGGTTAGCACGGGCAGTGTTCACACAAATTCGATCGCCTTGTGCTGTTTCTGAGATCTCCCAGCTGTTTGGGTATTTTCGCTTAGGGTTGTCAGAGGTTGAGTACCACACGATGTTTCCCGGTTCAGCACAACCTGTCATCGCGCCAGTGTTGGCACAGTGGATAGTACGTTCACTGCCATCAGGAAGTTTGATATCCGTCAGGAAACGTTTGTAGCGTTTTATAAGAGTCGCAGACTCTAAAGGAGAATCGAAGTGCATTTTACTTATTTAGAGAGAACTGTTTTTATGTACAATATTGGCAACATTACACCACAAGGTCTTTCCATTGTCACAACTGCCCATTGAAGCTGTGATGCCCGAGTTGCTCTCCGGCGTTCGTTCTCACTCCCAAGTTATTCTCAAAGCGGCCCCCGGTGCTGGTAAATCGACGTTCCTCCCTTTGCAACTGGTTAAGTCTCAGGCGGTAAGTGGCAAGATAGTGATGCTTGAACCAAGATGCCTTGCTGCACGTAATATCGCCAGTTATCTCGCTGAGCAGTTGGGTGAAAAGGTAGGTGAGACGATTGGCTTTAGGGTTCGTGGTGAGAACAAAACCAGTAGTAATACTCGTCTGGAGATTGTTACCGAGGGGATCATGACCCGTATGATTCAGAGCGACCCAGAGCTCACGGGAATCGATATGGTGATCTTCGATGAGTTTCACGAGCGCACTATTCATGCAGACACCTCTTTGGCCTTTAGTTTGGAGATCCAAGAAGCGCTCAGAGACGATCTCAAAATCGTGGTGATGTCGGCGACGCTCGACCAAGCGACTCTCAAAGCTCTGTTACCTGAGGCCGAATATATTGAATCACAGGGACGCTCGTTTCCTGTCGAGTACCGTTACCAACCGTTAGCAGCCAATGATTACTTACCTGCTAAAATGGCCACAGTAATCGAATCTCTGATGGAGAAAGAGCAAGGCTCACTGCTGGCGTTTCTGCCCGGTGTCTCGGCGATTAAGCAGGTGCAAGAGCGACTGCAACACTTGAGTAGTGATGTGGATGTATTTGCTCTGTATGGTCAGTTGAGTTTTGCAGAGCAACAGAAAGCAATTTCGCCAGCTGAAAAAGGTAAGCGTAAAGTGGTGTTGGCGACCAATATCGCCGAGACCTCGCTGACGATTGAGGGGATCCGCTTGGTGGTTGATTCTGGGCTGGAACGAGTGGCGAAGTTTGATTTGAAAACCGGTGTTACTAAGCTAGAACAGGTCAAAATATCTCAATCTTCGGCTGAGCAGAGAGCTGGCCGTGCAGGGCGTATTGAAGAAGGATTGTGCGTTCGTTTGTACAGCGAAACTCAATTGCAACAACAGCCCTTGGTTCCTGTTCCTGAAATTCTTCATTCCGATCTATCCTCCTTGCTGGCTGAGTTGATTCAATGGGGAGCGGCAAGCGCTGACGAGCTTCAATGGCTCGATACTCCACCTCAAGCGGCATTGGCGCAGGCGAGCAGCTTGTTACAGCAATTGGGGCTTTTGGATCATAGTAGGCAATTTACTGCGCAAGGTAAGCAAGCGCAGCAACTTGGGCTAGACCCTCGGATTGCCAGCATGCTGATTAAAGCCAAGCAACACAGTAGTCAGTTGTTGAATGCTGCTATTGCTGTCGCTGCGTTGATTGAAGAGCCTGAACGTAGTGTTTCTGATGTCCAGCATTCGTTATTCCGCTTGAAACAAGGGAAACATGCACGCAATCATTTCATGACTCAGCGTGTGAAGGCGCTCGCGGCTAAATTAGAACATAAATTTGACCTACAGAGTGTTGATGAATTGCTGCTGCCTTTGGCATTGTGTATCGCATTTCCTGATCGCATCGCTCAATCGCGCGGTAAGCAGAATCATCAGTTCTTGCTCGCCAATGGCCATGGTGCAGAGGTGCGCGATGACGATCCACTCGCGGATAGTGAGTACTTAGTGGTTATTGATTTGATGAGAAGTGCAGGTCGCTCCAGTCAAGTATTCTTAGCCACCGCAGTCGATATCGTGAGTCTAGAAGAGCATTTTCCAGATATGTTTACGGCTCGCGATTATGTTGACTGGGATGATAAACGAGGGCGTTTAGTGGCAGAACAGCGAGTTTGTCTGGGTCAGCTCGTCGTTAATACCAAAGCCTTACCTGAGCCGGGTAGCGAGCAAATCAGTGAAGCTCTGCTCAACTATGTAGGACGTAAAGGCCTGGAAATATTGAATTGGACATCTGCAGCAAAGCAACTCCAAGCGCGTATTTTGTGTGCGGGGCAGTGGCTGCCTGAACAAGCATGGCCCGCGGCTGATGAGCAAAGTTTGTTGACGAACTTAGATGACTGGTTAATGCCGTACCTGAATGGCGTGAAGTCAGTAAAAGGGCTGCAAAATGTCAATGTCGAGCAAGCTTTGATGGCGTATCTGGGATGGCCATTAAACCAAGAGATCGACCAATGGTTGCCTACACACTACGTGATGCCTACGGGGAGTAAGAAATCTATTCGTTATCAAGAAAATGCAGAACCTGTGATATCGGTTCGAATGCAAGAAGTGTTTGGTGAGCAAGATTCTCCTTTGATTGCTCAAGGGCGTAAAAAAGTCGTACTTGAGTTACTCTCACCGGCACAAAGGCCATTGCAAATCACTCAAGACTTAGCCGGTTTTTGGGCTGGGGCTTATAAAGAAGTTCAGAAAGAGATGAAAGGTCGATACCCTAAACACCCTTGGCCAGATGACCCGGCTAACCATGTAGCGACGACCAAAACCAAACGACAGTTGAATCGATGATGATAAAAATGTTTACACCAAAAAAGGGGCCAGCGAAAAAGGCACCTGCGAAAAAGTCACCGACAGCTAAGTCGCCTCAAAACAAGTCAACCAAAACAAGAAAGCCGAGAGCAGCTGCAAAAAAGCGAACGCCGAGTAAGCGAAGCAAAGCCAATCGTGGTTGGTTGAAAATGCTGTGGGGCTTTGCTTGGAAAGCTGGCCTTGCTGTCGCTGCGATCTTGCTCTTTGTTGGCATTTATCTCGATACTGTGGTGAAACAGCGTTTTGAAGGGCAACTCTTTGACCTACCAACAGTGGTTTATGCCCGAGTATTAGATTTATCGCCGGGTACCCCAATCAGCATTCAGCAAGTACGTAATGAGCTAGATGTACTCAACTACCGTAAGGTCAGTGCTCCTCGTCACCCGGGGGAGTACTCTTCGTCTTCAACTAAGATTGAGCTGATACGTCGCCCATTTGAATTTGTTGATGGCCCAGAAGCTGACCGTCATGTGATGTTGCACTTTAATGGCAATGAGTTAACCCGTATTCAGTCGCTTGAGAAAAAAGGCGACATGGGCTATTTGCGCATTGAACCTAAGATGCTAGGCATGCTTGAGAAAAGTAACGATGAACAACGTCTTTTCTTAAAGCGAAACCAGTTCCCTGAGGTGATGGTCGATGCTCTACTCGTGACCGAAGATAGAGATTTCTATCAGCATGATGGTGTATCGCCATTAGCGATAGCTCGTG
Organism: Vibrio sp. D420a; assembly: GCF_030248625.1. Lineage (NCBI taxonomy): Bacteria > Pseudomonadati > Pseudomonadota > Gammaproteobacteria > Vibrionales > Vibrionaceae > Vibrio > Vibrio sp. D420a. The sequence goes on from NZ_JAHGAN010000014.1 coordinate 15,424, forward strand.
CGATGGTGGTTAACGTCAAGGCCGGACGTACTGTACAAGGTGGTAGTACACTGACACAGCAGCTCGCGAAAAACCTGTTTTTATCGAGTGAGCGCACCCTTTGGCGTAAGATTCGTGAAGCCTATATCGCGCTGATTTTGGACTACCGATACAGCAAAGATGAAATTCTTGAGGCTTACCTTAATGAGGTATATCTAGGTCAGAACGGTGGTGAGGCGATTCACGGTTTCGGTTTGGCATCGCGTCTCTATTTCGGGCAACCAATTCAAGAGCTGAGAATCGACCAACTGGCACTGCTGGTGGGGATGGTGAAAGGGCCATCGTATTACAACCCAGTTCGCTACCCAGAGCGTGCTAAAACACGACGTGATTTAGTGCTGCGTTTGATGATGCAACAAGATATCTTGAGTGCTAGCCAATATGAAGCGGCAGCCAGTCGCGATCTTGATATTCAAGACAACCCACGTATCGCGAGCCGTCAGCCTGCTTACTTCCAGCAAGTGAATATCGAACTGAAGAAGTTTGTTGGTGACCGATTTGAAGCACAAAAAGGCTTGCGAGTCTTTACTTCGCTAGACCCTGTCTCACAGCAAGAGCTTGAACGCTCCATCGCGCGCAAGGTGCCTCAATTAGCTAAAACTGCAGGCAATAAACTAGAAGCTGCTGCGATTGCGGTTGACCGTAATACTGGTGAGATAAGAGCCATGGTCGGTGGTAAACGCACTGGCTACGACGGTTTTAACCGAGCATTGAATGCAAGCCGCCCGATCGGCTCATTAGTCAAGCCTGCGGTATACCTAACAGCACTACAGCAACCGGATAAATACACACTGGCGACGACCTTGATGGATACGCCGCTGAGCTTGAAAGGCAGTAAGGGAAGCGTATGGAGCCCACGAAACTTTGACCGTAAATTCCGCGGCGAGGTGCCTTTATATGTGGCGTTATCTAAGTCTTACAATGTGCCGACGGTTCGTCTAGGAATGCAGCTTGGCATTGACTCTGTGTCGAATACCATCGAAAAGCTTGGGGTGGATAAAAGTGAGATCCGCCCTGTACCATCGATGTTCTTAGGCTCATTTTCTTTAACACCTTTTCAAGTGGCGCAGATGTACCAAACAGTCACTAACTCAGGCAGAAAAGCGCCACTCTCAGCATTACGCTCAGTGGTAGACAACGATGGTGAGGTTCTTTATCAATCAATACCTCGTGTGTCACAAAGTGTTGAGCAGCAAGCAGCATGGCTTACCACCTATGCGATGAAACGAGGTGTATCAGAAGGGACAGGTCGATTCTTACAGAGCCAGTTCTCTTGGGCTGGCCTCGCAGGAAAAACGGGTACCAGTAACGATAGCCGTGATAGTTGGTTTGTAGGTGTTGATGGCCGTGAGGTAACCACCATTTGGTTAGGTCGTGATGATAATAAACCAACGAAACTAACCGGTTCGAGTGGTGCTCTTCGTGTTTACGCAGATTACCTGAAACAACGTGGCCCAGAAGTGCTGCGTTTGCCTTGGCCAAATGGTATAGCTACCGCTAATTTTGTGAATACGAACTCTGGTGCACTAGAGTTTAATTGTGATGGGCCGGTGCAGTTACCCGTTTGGGATGAACGTGGTGACATTAAAAAGGGGTGTGAAAGCCAACCAAAACAGTGGCTAAAGAAGCTTTTTGAGTGGTAAAGTTGCATAAGAAATGGATGACAAGGATAGAGTTTAAATGATGATTTCTCGTTGGCTGAGTCGTGGTTTAGGTGTCGTTGGAATTGTGTTGTGTTCGCAGGTTTTGGCTGAAAATGTGGTTGAGCCAGCCGACAAAACGCAAGTTGAGCAGAAAACTCGCCCAAGTATCGCCGTGGTTCTTGCTGGTGGCGGAGCCAAGGGGGCAGCTCATATTGGTGTTCTGAAAGCACTTGAAGAGATGCACATTCCAGTCGATTACGTCACAGGTACCAGCATGGGTGCCTATGTAGGCGGCTTGTACGCAACGGGCATGAGTGCCGACGAGATTGAAAGCTTTATCTACTCTGTTGATTGGAACAAAGGCTATCGCGACCGTGTAAACCGTAGCGACCGACGCGTGCGTGACAAAGAGTATGAAGACCGTTACCAACTGACCACGGATTTAGGTTTAGGTTGGGGAGAAGTACGTGCACCAACGGGTGTCGTACAAGGTCAGAATATGCTTCGTATCCTGCGTGAGACAACGGGTAATCTAGCCCCATTTGAATCTTTTGATGATCTTGCTATCCCATATCGCTCTGTCGCAACAGACATCATCGAACTTGAAGAGGTGGTGATTGATAAAGGGCAGCTCGTCGATGCAATGATGTCGAGTATGTCCGTACCGGGCGCTTTACCTCCTTATGAGGTTGATGGCCGCATGCTGGTCGACGGTGGTGTCATCAACAACATGCCAGTTGATGTTGCCCGTGCGATGGGCGCGGACATTGTTATCGCAGTAGACATCAGCACCAACTACAAAGGCGAAGAAGAGTTCACCAACCTTTTCACGGTCGCTGATCAACTTTCGAACTACTTGGTACGTCGCAGCACTCAACAACAGGCGGAAACCTTAACGGAAGAGGACGTCTTTCTTAAGCCTGATGTTGGCCAGATGGAGACCACTGAGTTTGATAAGATGCCCGGCGCTTATGAAGCGGGTTATCAGGTTGCCTACCAGTTTGAAGACAAGCTTCGCGGCCTTTCAATGAGTACTGCCAAGTATCAAGATTATGTTGAAGGCAAGCAGCAAGCTCGCCGTAAACTTAAGCACGGTGATAAAACTGTGGTTGATGAGGTTGTGATTAACAATAACAGCCACTATTCCGACAAGCTGATTGAGAACCGCCTAAACCTTGAAGCTGGGAAAGTCTTGAAAACCAGCCAAATTGAAACCAGCGTACAAAACCTCTACGCGCTCGATCGCTTTGAACTGATTACCTACCAATTCGATGATGTTGATGGTGTCGATCAATTGGTCGTCGATGTGAACGAGAAAGAGTGGGGGCCAAACTACCTTAACTTCCGCTTTTTCTTAGAAGATGACTTTGCTACCGATAGCCAATACTCCATTGGTGTTTCTGCAAACTTTACGGATATCAATCAACATGGTGCAGAGCTTAGAACCAACTTAGAGATGGGCACCGATAAGCGCATTGAAGCTGAGCTGTTTTCTCCGTTTTTCTCACATCAGAATCTTTTTACCTCAGCATCATTTGTCTATGCCAACCAGAAGCGGAACCTACCCGCTAACATCGATGAAATTGAGGAACCGACCTTAGATGTAACCCAAGACTTTGTTTCGATGACATATAAGGAAACCATTGGTGAGCTTGCATTCGGTTATCAGCCAACTTTGTGGCAGGAGTTTAAATTTGGTGGGCGTTATACCGACGGTGAAGTCGAAGTATCTTCACTGCCTTCGCTTGGCGGTGGCTCTTACGAGCGAATCGGTGGCTTTATGAGTTATCGTCTTGATACCTTAGATAACTTCAGTCTTCCTACAGAAGGTTATTTCGTTGATTTAGAATACCTTGTCTCTCATGATGAATTTGATTCTGATACCGTTATCTCTGATCCCAATCTTGTTCAGAGCAGCGATACCGTTTATGAGTTCTCAGCTAATCTAATGGCCGCACAGAGCTACAAACGCCATACTTTAGTCGCAAAGCTCGATTACGGTATTGTTGAAAGTAAAAATTCCATTTTTCCAATCGACCCGAAACAACTGGGAGGTTTCTTAAACCTTTCTGGTATTCCACGTAATAGCTTACTTGGTCAAAACCTGGCGTTCACCAGTTTAGTGTATCGCTATAAATGGTTTGAGAATGATTTCGGCTTGTTTGAATCCCCGTTCTATCTGGGCGCATCCATTGAACACGGTGGTGTTTGGTCGAACAATGACTTGAAAATTCATGAAGCGCCGCTGTACACCGCAGGCTCGCTGTTTGCAGGGGTCGACTCTCCGATTGGGCCAATTATTTTGGCGTATGGTATGACAGAAGATAACTACGATTCTGTTTACCTTATTATCGGAACGTCATATAAATAACCATGCGAAAAATAGCGATACTGGCGACTAATTAGGCAAAAATAGTGGGACTTTCGTCTTAACTTGCTATGTTGGTCAAAATGATAAGATTTTAATTAATCGTTAAATTTGCTACTATACCGCCCACAGTTTGGCCTCTCTGATGCCGATCATCAATACAAATTGAATGACGAAAATGGCAATGGAGAGCCAAGTTTCCAAGGATGTTCACCGCTTTATTTTACTAACAATTATGAAGGAAGGTGGTGGACCGCAATGAGAGGAAAAAAGTCGTGCTTGAAGCCTACCGTAAACACGTCGAAGAACGTGCTGCCGAAGGAGTTGTTCCAAAACCACTAGATGCCGAGCAGGTTGCTGGCCTAGTTGAACTTCTAAAGAACCCACCTCAAGGTGAAGAAGAGTTCATTCTTGACCTACTAGAAAATCGCATTCCACCAGGTGTAGATGAAGCTGCTTACGTAAAAGCGGGCTTCTTAACTGCTATCACCAAAGGTGAAGTAGAATCACCACTTGTTAGCAAAGAGAAAGCGGCAGAGCTGCTAGGTACTATGCAAGGTGGTTACAACATCGAGTCGTTGATTTCACTTCTTGATGATGCTGAACTTGCTCCTATTGCTGTTAAAGCACTATCTCACACGTTACTGATGTTTGATGCTTTCTATGATGTAGAAGAGAAGGCCAAGGAAGGTAATGCTTCAGCACAACAAGTACTTCAATCTTGGGCAGACGCTGATTGGTTTACTTCGAAAGAGAAAGTTGCTGAAAAAATCACAGTAAAAGTATTTAAAGTCACTGGTGAAACGAACACCGATGACCTATCTCCAGCTCCTGATGCATGGTCTCGTCCAGACATTCCAGTACACGCCAAAGCGATGCTGAAGATGGAACGTGACGGCATCAACCCTGATCAACCCGGCACTGTTGGCCCAATCGCTCAGATTGAAGAACTGCAAAAAGATGGTATCCCACTCGCTTACGTAGGTGATGTTGTAGGTACAGGTTCTTCACGTAAGTCTGCGACGAACTCAGTACTATGGTTCATGGGTGAAGATATCCCATATGTACCAAACAAGCGTACTGGCGGTGTTTGTCTGGGTGGTAAGATCGCGCCAATCTTCTACAACACAATGGAAGACTCTGGTGCACTACCTATCGAACTAGACGTACAGAACATGAATATGGGCGATGTTATCGACATTTTCCCATACGAAGGCGTTGTACGTAAAAATGGTGAAGAGATCTCTAGCTTTGAGCTGAGCAAAGTACTGCTTGATGAAGTTCGTGCTGGTGGTCGTATTCCACTAATCATCGGTCGTGGCCTAACTAGCCGTGCTCGTACTTCTCTTGGCCTAGAAGAGACAGATCTGTTTGCTAAGCCAGTTGATCCATCGGCATCTGACAAGGGCTACACGCTAGCTCAGAAGATGGTTGGTAAAGCATGTGGTGTTGAAGGTGTTCGCGCAGGTCAATACTGTGAGCCTAAGATGACAACAGTAGGTTCTCAAGATACAACAGGTCCTATGACGCGTGATGAGCTTAAAGACCTTGCATGTCTTGGCTTCTCAGCTGACCTAGTGATGCAGTCTTTCTGTCACACATCGGCATACCCGAAACCAGTTGACGTAAACACGCACCACACACTACCTGATTTCATCATGAACCGTGCTGGTGTTTCACTACGCCCAGGTGATGGTGTTATCCACTCATGGCTAAACCGTATGCTTCTTCCTGATACTGTAGGTACAGGTGGTGACTCGCATACTCGTTTCCCTCTAGGTATCTCATTCCCTGCAGGTTCTGGTCTAGTTGCATTCGCGGCAGCAACAGGTGTTATGCCTCTTGATATGCCAGAATCTATCTTGGTTCGTTTTAAAGGTGAAATGCAGCCAGGTATCACGCTACGTGACCTAGTACATGCAATTCCTCTATACGGCATCAAGCAAGGCCTACTTACAGTAGAGAAAGCAGGTAAGATCAACGAATTCTCTGGTCGCGTACTAGAAATCGAAGGTGTTGAACACCTATCTGTTGAGCAAGCGTTTGAGCTGTCTGATGCGTCTGCTGAGCGTTCTGCAGCGGGTTGTACTGTTAAGCTGTCTCAAGAGTCTATCGAAGAGTACCTGAAATCAAACATCGTTATGCTGAAGTGGATGATCGCTGAAGGCTACGGCGATGTTCGTACTATCGAGCGTCGTATTACGGCAATGGAAGAGTGGCTAGCGAATCCTGAGTTGCTGTCTGCTGATTCAGATGCTGAATACGCTCACGTTATCGAAATCGACCTTGCTGATATCGATCAACCAATCCTATGTGCACCAAACGATCCAGATGATGCTCGTCTTCTTTCTGACGTTCAAGGCACAGAGATCCAAGAAGTGTTCATCGGTTCTTGTATGACCAACATCGGTCACTTCCGTGCTGCAGGTAAGATGCTTGAAGAGTTCAACGGCTCGCTAAGCACTCGTCTATGGGTGGCTCCGCCAACTAAGATGGATAAAGACCAGCTAACAGAAGAAGGCTACTACGGCATCTTCGGTCGTGCAGGGGTTCGTATCGAAACTCCGGGTTGTTCTCTATGTATGGGTAACCAAGCACGTGTTGCAGACAAGTCGACAGTAATGTCTACGTCTACTCGTAACTTCCCGAACCGTTTGGGTACAGGTGCGAACGTTTACCTAGCGTCTGCTGAGCTTTCTGCTGTAGGTGCGATTCTAGGTCGTATCCCAACGAAAGAAGAGTACCTAGAGTACGCTGAGAAGATTAATGCAACGGCAGCTGACACATACCGTTACCTGAACTTCCATAAAATGGGTCAGTACACGGAAAAAGCGGACACGGTTATTTTCCAAGAACCAGCCTAGTTCCTCGTCATATTTGTAGCGGCAGCGTTGTTGACTGCGTACGTTCACCGGATCGCCGGCCGCCCTAATCGCATAGAGCTTCTATGCTCATAGGGATGAACGTACTTGTCGCCTAGCTGCCACTCCAACTATTTAGAGGAACCCAAATGATAGAGCGTCTACTTCGGTAGGCGTTTTTTTATGTCTGAATGCTGGGTGACGAGCCCCTCGATCTATTGATTACTTCGCTATATACTCTCGCCTCATTTTTAACCCTGTCTGCAGTTATTGCGTGGAGCCACTATGGAATTCGAATTTACAAGAAACACTTTGATGGGTGAGTACTACGTGAAATGCAGCATGGGGCACGAAATCGTTGGACGTTGGCTTCAAGAAGAGATTGGCAAAGACAAAAGTAAAATCGATCAGGTGTTAGCACTTGTTGAAGAGTCACGTACTAACTTTAGCAATGAGCTTTCAATGGTAGGTAAAGAGATCACGTTATCGATCAATGAAGATGAAGTAACGGTTCAAGAGAATGTCCTCGGCCATGAGTATGAAATGGAAGAGGGCAGCGAATTCGACTTTTACAACAGTGAAAGCTTATCGGTTTGTGGAATTGATGATTTTGAGTTGCTGATGGAGCGCTGGGTAGATTTTTTAGGATTGTAGAATACCCAATTGAGCGCATTGCCCAAATATAGAGCAATTTGATACCAGCGCATTAAGATAGTGAAAAGGTCGCACCATTATGGTGCGACCTTTTCCTTTATTGGAGGTGTATAAAGTAAAATTTATTTAATATCAATAATTTAACTTTTTGGCACGCTACTTGGATTATAGAAAGAGTATTAACGGACTAAGTGAAAAATCTAAGGAACGATTATGAAACTCATCAATGCCATAGTGAAACCATTCAAATTAGACGATGTGAGAGAAGCGCTATCTGATGTCGGTATCGAAGGTATGACTGTATCAGAAGTTAAAGGTTTTGGTCGTCAAAAAGGCCACACGGAACTGTACCGCGGTGCGGAATATCAAGTTGATTTCCTTCCAAAAGTAAAACTAGAAATCGCGACTCAAGCAGAAAACGTGGACCGTGTTGTTGAAGCGATTAGCCAAGCGGCTCACACCGGAAAAATCGGTGACGGTAAGATTTTTGTGTACGACCTGAGCCAAGCAGTACGTATCCGTACAGGCGAAATGGACGCAGAAGCACTTTAAGAATTCAAGGACTGGAGAATTTAATATGGAACTTTTAACAACAGTAACGGAATTACGTTACGCACTAGACACTTTTTTCTTCCTCATTTCAGGTGCGTTGGTAATGTGGATGGCGGCAGGCTTTGCAATGCTTGAGGCTGGTCTTGTACGTTCAAAGAACACCACTGAAATCCTAACTAAAAACGTTTGTTTGTATGCGATTGCATGTACGACGTACCTAGTTGTTGGTTACAACATCATGTATGTCGATAACGGCGAAGGCGGTTGGTTGCCATCTTTTGGTGCACTAATTGGTACGCAAGGTGAAGGTGCGGATCACTCTCTAGAATCTGACTTCTTCTTCCAAGTAGTATTCGTTGCAACAGCAATGTCAGTCGTATCTGGTGCGGTTGCTGAGCGTATGAAGCTATGGTCATTCCTAATCTTCTCTGTAGTTCTGACAGCGTTCATCTACCCAATGGAAGGTTATTGGACATGGGGCGGCGGTTTCCTATCTGAAGCTGGCTTTAGTGACTTTGCAGGTTCAGGTATCGTACACATGGCAGGTGCAGCAGCAGCTCTAGCTGGCGTACTTCTACTGGGTGCTCGTAAAGGTAAATACGGTAAAAACGGTGAAATTTACCCAATTCCTGGTTCAAACATGCCACTAGCAACATTAGGTACATTCATCCTATGGTTCGGTTGGTTCGGCTTCAACGGCGGTTCTCAGCTAATGGTATCGGACTTTGAAAACGCGACAGCAGTAGGTCAAATCTTCCTAAACACAAACGCAGCAGCAGCAGCAGGTGCAATCGCAGCACTACTAGTGTGTAAGACAACTTGGGGTAAAGCAGACCTAACAATGGTATTGAACGGTGCGTTGGCTGGCCTAGTGGCTATCACAGCGGATCCACTGTCTCCATCACCTCTATTTGCAGTCGCTATCGGTTCAGTTTCTGGTGCACTAGTAGTATTCAGCATCATCGCTCTGGACAAAGCTAAGATTGATGATCCAGTAGGTGCTATCTCAGTGCACGGTGTGTGTGGTTTCTTCGGTCTGATGGCTGTGCCACTAAGCAACGCCGACGCAACATTTGGTGCTCAACTATTCGGTGCTGCAGTAATCTTTGCTTGGGTATTTGGTGCAAGTCTAGCGGTATGGGCAATCCTAAAAGCAACAATCGGTATCCGTGTAAGCGAAGACGAAGAGCTAGAAGGTATGGATATGCACGACTGTGGTGTTGGTGCTTACCCAGAGTTCGTATCTGTGAAGTAACATTTACAAATATTTACATTTAACCTACTTGAAACCTGCTCGGATGAGCAGGTTTTTTTGTTCTTCATCATTGTTTTCTAAATTATGATGAATATAATAACGCAACTGATAAACGTTATCATTACGAAGTTAAAGGACTGAACCAATGAAAAAACTGCTAACTCTTTCTGCTCTAGCTTGTGCAACTATCGCACCTACAGCTGCAATCGCGGCAGAAGAAGTGAACGTATACTCTTACCGTCAACCTTTCCTTGTTGAGCCAATGTTCAACGAGTTCACGAAAGAAACTGGTATTAAAGTAAACGTTAAGTTCGCGAAGAAAGGTCTAGCAGAGAAGCTAGCTCAAGAAGGCGAGTACAGCCCAGCTGACGTTATCCTAACTGTGGATATCAGCCGTCTATCTGAGCTAACTAAGCAAGGTCTAGTTCAATCTGTTGAGAGCGACGTACTAGAGAAGAACATCCCAGCTCAGTACCAAGATACTGATAACGAATGGTTTGCTCTAACAACTCGTACGCGTAGCGTTTACTCTTCACGTGACCGTGTTGGCCGTCTAGGTGAAGATTTCACTTACGCAGACTTAGCTAAGCCAGAATTTAAAGGCAAAATCTGTACTCGTAGCGGTAAGCACCCTTACAACGTATCTCTAGTTTCTTCTATGATCGCTCATAAAGGCGAAGCTGAAACTAAAGAGTGGCTAGAAGGCGTTAAAGCAAACCTAGCTCGTAAGCCTCAAGGTAACGACCGTGCACAAGTTAAAGCTATCAAAGAAGGTCTATGTGACGTTTCTCTTGGTAACAGCTACTACCTAGGTAAGATGGTTAACGATAAAGAGCAAAAAGCTTGGGCTGATGCTGTTTACATCAACTTCCCTAACCAAGAGACGACTGGTACTCACGTAAACATCTCTGGTATGGCAATGGCGAAATACTCTCCAAACAAAGAGAACGCTGTTAAGCTAATGGAATTCCTAGCAGGTAACACTGCACAAGGTATGTACGCTGAAGTGAACTACGAATACCCAGTAAAAGCTGATGTTAAACCATCTGAGCTTGTAGCTTCTTGGGGTGAGTTCAAAGCAGATACAATTTCTCTAGACGAGATTGCTAACCACCACGAAGCGGCAATCAAACTTCTAGATGAAGTTAAATTCGACCTTTAATTTCATTGATGTAGGCTGCGGCCTAGATTGATTAACAACCTCAAGTTCCTACTTTATGGACTTGGGGTTGTTTTGTTTTTAAGCAAGTCACTTTTTGATACAAAGCAACGCCTAGAACTGGTGAGTTCTGAGCTTCGCGCCTTGCAGTCACAGTGCGATATCGGTATAACTACCCTTAGTTTTTAAAAGGATATGAGATGTATTTTCAAACGCATTTTCGAGTTATCCCTCTCCGTTGTAATTAAGCGATGAAACAAAAGAATTATATATGGAACACCAGTAGTGGAGTGATTGCTTTGCTGCTGGTTTTTCCGATCTTAGCGATATTCACAACCGCTGTTGGTGAAACGGATGAGCTCTTCTCTCATCTTATGTCTACAGTGATGCCTACCTACGCCTACAACACAGTGGTTTTAGTGTTCGGCACCATGTGTTTGTCGTTGATTTTTGGTATTCCCTCAGCGTGGATCATGGCAATGTGCCGTATCCCTGGCGAGCGGGTCCTACAATGGGCGCTAGTACTTCCTCTAGCGATGCCAGGTTACATCGTAGGTTATATCTTTACCGATTGGTTTGATTTCGCTGGACCAGTGCAGATTCTGCTGCGTGATATAACAGGATGGGGGCCGGGTGAGTATTGGTTCCCAGATATCCGAACCCTAAGCGGTGCAATTATTGTACTTTCTCTGGTTCTATATCCTTATGTCTACCTGCTATGCCGTGCTGCATTTATGGAGCAGAATGTTTCTTTGTTGCAATCTGCTCGACTCCTAAAGTGTTCTCCATGGGAAAGTTTCCGTCGTATTTCTCTGCCTTTGGTTCGCCCGTCGATGGCGGTTGGCCTATCCCTTGTTGCAATGGAAACCGTAGGTGATTTCGGTACAGTAAGCTACTTTGCGGTTAATACGCTAACCACTGCGGTTTACGATACTTGGCTTGGTTACTCTAGCCTCACTGCTGCTGCCAAGATCTCGGCTATCATGCTGGTTATCGTGATCTTGTTATTGAGTTCAGAGCGCTACAGCCGCCGCAAGCAGAAGCTATTTCAAAACCAATTTAATAGCCGAGAAGATTTCCGTTATCAGCTGAACGGTTGGAAAAAGTGGTTAGCACTGTTCTGGTGTTGGGGATTGGTTTGTGTCGCTTTCTTATTCCCGTTAGGTCAACTACTTATCTACGCGTACAAATACTTCGCTCAAAGTTGGACTGCCGAGTTTAGAGAGTATGCGATGAACAGTTTAAATGTCTCCGTTCTCGCCGCTGTGATTGGTGTGCTGGTGGCATTGACTGTTAACTTCAACCAGCGAGTGAATCCGGGCAAGCGTAACCTTGCTTATATGCGTCTCTCTTCTATGGGCTACGCGGTACCAGGAACGGTGCTGGCTATCGGTGTTATGGTTCCAGTTCTGTTTATGGATCACTTGGTGAATGATATTGCCAAAGCGATGGAATGGGGCCGTCCAGGCCTTATCTTCTCTGGCTCAATGTTCGCACTTATTTTTGCCATGGTGGTGCGTTTTTCGGCCGTCGCAATCGGCAGTATTGAAAGTAGCCTGAGCAAGGTTTCTCCATCATTGGATATGGCGTCGAAAACTATGGGCTGTAACACCAACCAGATGTTACGCCGAGTACACCTTCCTTTGATTAAGCGTGGGGCCTTAATCGCTGGTTTGCTGGTGTTTATTGAATCAATGAAAGAACTGAATGCAGCACTGTTACTGCGTCCATTCAACTTTGAAACGCTTGCGACCTATGTTTATAACTACGCCTCGGATGAGCACCTTGAACTGGCCGCAATGCCTGCGGTATTACTGGTTCTTGTGGGATTGATTCCGCTTATCATCGTTAACCGTTCTTTGGAGCAAAAAAACTAATGAGTTGTGCATTATCAATTAAAGACCTGACTTGTAAGTATGAGTCTCAGACGGTTTTAGAGTCTCTCTCTTTAGAGGTTGAGCACGGTGAGATTGTATGTCTGCTTGGTGCCAGTGGCTGTGGCAAAACAACGTTGCTAAAGGCGATTGCTGGTCTGCTTCCGCTGAGCAGTGGTGTCATGAACCTTAATTGCCAAACCATTGATGATGGTAAGAATTGGCTACCACCAGAGCAACGCAACATTGGCATGATCTTTCAAGATTATGCGCTTTTCCCGCACCTAACGGTAAATCAAAACGTTGCTTTTGGCTTGCGAGATCTTTCTGAGAAGGAGAAGCAAGCTAAGGTTCGTGAGATGCTTGAGCTGGTACACCTTGATGAGTACGGCGAGCGCTACCCACACCAACTTTCCGGTGGCCAACAGCAACGCGTCGCAATCGCACGCTCATTAGCTTATAAGCCAGATTTGCTGCTACTTGATGAACCATTTTCAAATATTGATACTCAGGTTCGACATGAGTTGATTTCTCAGATCAGAAAGATCTTCAAGAAGCAGGGTGTTACCGCGATCTTTGTAACGCACAGTCGTGAAGAAGCTTTTGCTTTTGCTGACAAAATGGCTGTGATGAACAACGGTGTGATCGAACAGTACGGTTCTGCTTCGGAGTTGTATTTCCACCCTTCGAGTAAGTTTGTTGCTGACTTCTTAGGTGGCGGTAGCTACTTGAATGCTCAGCGTATATCTGAACATGAATTTGAAACCAGCTTAGGCGTGGTTGAGGCAAAATCTCAAACGGACATCGAGTTGGGCAATGACTGTGAGTTGTTGTTGAGACCTCAGCATATCTTGGCTAGCTATGAGCAAGACAGCGCTATCTCTGTATTGGAGCAGCAGTTTATGGGAGACCATTGCCGTTATGTGATTGAAGCGCATGGTCAGAAACTGCTGGCGACCTCTTCTGAAGCATTGGAAGTCGGCATGCCAGTGACAGTGAAAGTCGATACTAAGGGCGTTCTTGCTTTCTAGGCTGTTCATTTAACAAACAATCTCATGTGAATAAAAAAGCCCAGTATCAAACTGACTAAGTAGGATACTGGGCAAGCGTTCTTCACCTATAGGGTTAAATCTAGGTATAAAACCCTTCCTTAAGGAGTTACAAAGATAGGAAGGCTTTCATGTTTTGAAGAACACATTCAGCAGTGTCTTTATCTTCCATTTCTGCAAATATACGCAGCAACGGTTCGGTTCCTGAGAAGCGAGCAATCACCCAGCCACCATTTTTGAAGTAGACTTTCGCTCCATCTTCATAGCTGACTTTTTCAATCTCATGTTCAAACTCTGGTAGCTGTTTCTCTACATAAATCTTGGTGTATAGCGCCTCTTTTTGAGAAGGTTTGAACGTGCAATCCCCCTCGGCTGTGTATGCATAGCCGTACTTTGAATAGATCTCATCAAGCAATTCAGACAACTTCTTACCCGTTACACTGATCATCTCAACCAGTAGGCTAGATGCGAACACGCCATCTTTACCCTTGATGTGCCCACGAATGGTCAAGCCGCCTGAGCTTTCGCCACCAATCAGAGAGTCATCCGCTTCCATTTGAGAACTAATGTGCTTAAAGCCTACTGGAACCTCAAAGCTCTTTTCACCGTGGTCAGCGGCGACTTTATCGAGTAGGTGAGTGGTTGCGATGTTACGTACTACCGAGCCTTTCCAGCCCTTGTATTCCAGTAAGTAGTAGTAAAGCAGCAGTAGCACTTCGTTAGGGTGAATGAAGTTACCCTTCTCATCGATAATACCTAGGCGGTCAGCATCGCCATCGGTGCCAATACCGATGTCATAGCCTTCAGCCGCAACCAAGTGCTTCAAGCGATACAATGTTGCTGCGCTCGGTGAAGGCATCAAACCGCCAAAGTCTGGGTTTTTACCGTCGTTGATCACGTCCACATCACAACGGCCGTTGATAAGAACGGTTTGAAGCGCATTTTTAGCTACACCAAACATAGGATCAATCAGAACACGAAGGTTGGCTTTCTTGATCGCATCGATATCGATGAAGTTGATGATCGAATCAACAAAGTCGTTCATCGGGTTGATGATTTCGATCTCTTTGTCATTTAACGCCTGTTCGAAATCGACGCGCACAACGTCTTCGCTAGTTAGCGTAGCAATCTGCTGTTCGATCTTTTCGGTGATGATCTCATCAGCATCGCGGCCACCCTCGATGAATACTTTAATGCCGTTGTAATCTGCCGGGTTGTGAGAGGCAGTGATACATGCCGAATAGGTACAGCCCATTTCTTTCGCTTGGAACATCACGATCGGTGTCGGAACAAACTTGTCGATGAAGCTGACTTTGATGTTGTTGGCAGCAAGTACTTCAGCAAACCAGCAGGCTGCTTTATCGGATAAGAAGCGACGATCATAGCCAATTACAAAGCCATTTTGTGCCGCATCTTCATCATTGATGATGTTAGCCAGTGCTTGAGCGACCAAGCGGACGTTATCGCGAGTGAACTCTTCACCTATGAAAGCGCGCCAGCCACCCGTACCAAATTTAATCATGTGAAAATCCTTTTAGTCTCATTGCCTCAAATCAGTTATGACCTGAGGCAAGAGCGGTTCGTTAAATTACGCAATTAGCCAAGAACGACGATAACATCGTTCACACTGCCTTCTGCTTGAACTGGGATAGCACCTTTGACTGCTTCGCCATTGATGGTGATAGACGCCACGCCCTTACTTACTGCATTCGGGTTCTTCACTGTGATGTTGTAAGTTGCTCCGCGCCATTGACGAGTCACTTCGAACTCTGGCCAATCCATTGGGATACAAGGATCAACGGTTAGGCCCTCGAAACCAGTACGAACACCAAGAATGAAGTTGGTAACCGCAAAGTATGCCCAACCTGAAGTACCGGTTAACCAAGGGTGGTTAGCACGGCCGTGGTCTTGGTGGTCCTTACCCATGATGAACTGCACGTATGAGTACGGTTCTGCATAGCGTGTTTCAATCATGTCGTTTTGGTTGTACGGGTTAAGAGCATCGTAGAATTTCATTGCACGGTCGCCGCGACCAAGCTTCGCTTCTGCTACCCAAGCCCATGGGTTCGGGTGAGAGAAGATCGCGCCATTTTCTTTTACGCCCTGGTAAACGCGAGTGACGAAGCCGATATCATCGTTTGGTGTCGCGAATGATGGAGAGTTTAGGTGCAGGCCGTATTCAGAGAATAGATTCTCATCAACAGCATCCATCGCTTTCTCACCGCGCTCTTGAGACACCGCACCAGATAGTACCGCCAGTGTGTTTGACTCTAGGTGTACACGACCTTCAGCTTGTTGAGCAGTACCGATTTTGTCGCCATCTTTTGTTAGACCACGGATGTACCAACCACCTTCGTCATCCCACAGGTGTGTTTCACACGCTTCACGAACGTTCGCTGCCATTTCAGTGTATTTTTCAACGTCAGCGTCATTGTTTCGGAATTTAGCAAGGTCTAGGAATTCTTGTAGTGCCCAGAAGTGTAGGAATGAAACCATTGAAGATTCACCGCCACCTAGGTTCAAACAGTCATTCCAGTCAGCACGTAGACCTTTACAGATACCTGTTTGACCAACGTATTCTGCAGAGAAGTTCAGTGCTGCTTTCATGTGTTCGTAAACAGTCGCTTCACCGCCGTCTGCGTAAGGAATCACCTCATCAAAGAACTCATGCTCACCGGTTTCCATCACGTATTTGATGATGGTCGGAACGATCCATAGATGATCATCAGAACAGGTGTCTTCGATACCGTGGATCTTGTCGTCGTCTGATGGCGTCGGAACTACTGTTGGTGATTTCGAAGGCTTAACATCTGCTTTTTCTGGATCAAACCAGTCAGGATCGAATAGGTGTAGACCGTAGCCCGCTTTAACTTGGCCGCGTAGTAGGTCGACGATACGTTTACGAGTCATTGCTGGGTTAGCGTGAGGTACTGAGATAGCGTCCTGCGCGGTATCACGGTAGCCAAGACCAGTACGGCCGCCAACTTCAATGAATGATGCAAAGCGCGACCACACCACACAAGTCTCTGCTTGGTATAGTGTCCAGGTGTTGATCATAGTGTCCAAGCCTTCGTTTGGAGACTTAACCTGGAATTTGTTGCAACGCTCGTCCCAGTGAGCTTTGATTCCTTGGAACGCAGCATCTACGTTTGCAGTGTCTTGGTACTTCTCACGTAGGCGCTCACCGTTACCTT
The DNA here is from genome assembly GCF_030248625.1 of Vibrio sp. D420a. Classification (NCBI taxonomy): domain Bacteria; kingdom Pseudomonadati; phylum Pseudomonadota; class Gammaproteobacteria; order Vibrionales; family Vibrionaceae; genus Vibrio; species Vibrio sp. D420a. The sequence goes on from NZ_JAHGAN010000014.1 coordinate 32,072, forward strand.
TGCCGATACCTAGTACGTAAGCAAAGCGAACTTCTTCACCCGGTTGAATTGTGAATTGCTTATGCAGAGAACCACAATGGTTGTAACAGGTTTGCGCGCTGTTCGAACATTTACCATTTTCAACCGCAATTGGGTTCGCTTCATCGCGGTACATGCCAAGGAAAGTGTCGCGTTGACCGTCATAGCTGTCTGGTGAGAAAGTTGATGCTAAATAGTAGAAGCCTTCGAAGTCGTTAGTGTTGTAGTACAGATCGTATTCCAATACACCTTCTTTGTATTCAGTACCTGCTGAGTACAGAGACATCTGGTGGTTTTGGTTGTCTGATTGGATGTGGCTGAACGAGAACTCTACAAATGAGAATGTGCTGATAGTACGTGGCTTATCAGTGTTGTTCTTTAGTACAACGTCCCAAATCTCTGCATCTTCGCCCTTAGGGACGAATAGCGTTTTGGTTGCGGTAATGCCGCTATATTCACATTTGAACTTTGAGTATGACAGGCCGTGACGAACCTCGTAGTTGGCTTCGTCGAGGCTTTTAGCCACTGGCTGCCAAGAGATAGACCAGTAATCACCAGTTTCATCATCACGCAGATAAACATAGTGTCCCGGACGATCAAAAGTGCCGTTAGGACGGAATTTAGTAACACGGTTATATTCTGGTGAGTTGTAGAACGAGTAACCGCCAGCGTTGTGTGATATGACCGTACAGAACTTCTCGGTACCTAAGTAGTTAGTCCAAGGTGCTGGTACATCAGGGCGAGTGATGACGTATTCGCGATTCTCGTTGTCGAAATAGCCGTATTTCATTGTTATTTCCTTTTTAACAAACTGCACTCCGGCAGTTAATCTTACAAATATTGATTCAGAGCCTCGTGGCTATGTATCCGAAATTAATGGGTCTTCTAGTGTTCTTACCAAGGTGAGCGGTACTGAATATCTAACCGTTCAAGCAGTGGTAAGTGACCTTTTAGGCGGGATAGGTAATCCAGCCAGTTACGATTGTTCTTGTGGGTCCAGCATCCTTCCGCTAGTGCGCTGATCCGAGGGAATACCATGTAATCCATACGCTGTTGGTGGGTAACAATTTCACACCAAAGCGCACACTGAATGCCGCGAATTCGTTTTCGAATCGGGTCAGTGTCAGAGATCTCCGCGAGTGGCTCATAGTTGTAGGCTTGTTCCAGTGGAATCACTGAAGCCCAGTCGACACCAGGCTCTTCTGGTGCAAAATCTTGTGTCATGTCGAGGTAAGTGAATTGAGCCGGTTGCAGCACCACGTCAAAGCCTTGTCGAGCACAATTGACGGCGGCTTCTTCACTTAGCCACGAGTAGATGATGGTCTCTTTGCTGACCTTGTCGCCGTGTTGTGCTTCTTCCCAGCCGACCATTTTTTTACCAAGCTGTTTGAGCTTGTTTTCAGCATAGCGGAATAGGTGACCTTGCAGCTCTTTACTGTCTTGATAACCGTGTTCTTTCATTACTGCTTGAGCTGCAGGACTGTTTGTCCAAACGCCATGTGGCACTTCATCGGCGCCCATGTGGATAAGCTTGCTTGGAAAGAGAGCAGCGACTTCTTCGATAACGATATCTAGGAACTGATAGGTGCCTTTAAGCCCTGGGTTGAGTACGTTATCGGTATAGTGCTGAATACTCTTGTATGCGGTTGTATCTTCCTGCTCAACCAACATCTCTGGTAGAGATTTGATTGCTGCTCGGCAGTGGCCTGGAATATCAATTTCTGGAATCACTGTAATGCCGCGCTTTTCGGCGTAGGCGATCACTTCGCGGATCTCTTGTTGGGTGTAATAGCCACCATAGCGCTGGGCCAGATGAGTGTATTGAGGCTCCAGTGCTTCATTAAGACCACGCCATGCGCCAATGTCGGTCAGTTGAGGCAGCTGTTTTATCTCTATGCGCCAACCTTCATCATCCGTGAGGTGCCAGTGGAAAACATTAAACTTGTATAGGGCGAGTTGGTTGATTAAACGCTTCACATCCTCTAGCGAGTGAAAGTGGCGTGCACAGTCAAGCATCATCCCGCGGTATTTAAATCTTGGTTTGTCGACGATTTTGCAGCATGGAACCGAGAAGGACTCTACGCCTTGCTGCTCAATCAGCTGAAGCAGGGTTGCGGCTGCATAGATAAAACCACTTTGGCTACCGGCTTCTGCTGTTATAGCTTCCTCTGTCACCGTGAGTTTATATTCAGCATCATCGAGTGTTGGGTTGGTTCTAAAGGTAATGGCACCCACCTCTTGCTCAGGCAGTGATAGCTCGAAATGGGTGCGCAATTCTTCTTTCAGCCACTCTCCACCATCGCTTGCCAGTGCAGAGGTGATAGCGAGCGTCGTACTTGGAGTTAGGGGGAAGGCTCCGCTTTGTGTTGTGACTGAGTTTGGTTGTGGGATCAGCGCCAATGATGCGGCATCAACCTGAGGAACTTCAGTGCGTTCGCGGTAGGGAGAGGCCAGAACAATTGGGGAAATATCTACCGGTAAGATTTGCGTTTCATCATCAGTGAGAGTTTGGATAAACGCATCGTTTAAACCGTCTGAAAGGAAACGGAATGGGGCACTTTGAATACTGAATTCAAAATAGTAGTGATTATTGGCCTTAAGCTCGCCGTCATTAGGTGTATACGTACAGTAGCTACCTACCTGAGTTAGAGTGCCTTGCGATAAGCTTTCTGGGAGAATAAAGCGATCAAAGGCAAAATGCAGCGACCATGTTTTGATGTCGGCATCACTTAAATTATGTACGGTAAGACCAAAGCGGCAGTTTTGCTTTTGTTCTGAGAGAACAGCTAAGTCAATGCGGTAATTCATATCACTTCCCTGTTAAGTCTATTAGTACAAGTTATGTTCGGGCTTGCCAGCAAACATCAGCGCACCTTCGATGGCGTCGAATTGAGGCTGTACAACCCATTGCTGAACAACGGGAGAGAGCCAAGGCAGAATACGTTCAGCGATACTACCCATTAGGCACACTTGATTGGCTCCTTTTCGGTGGAGGGCATTGATAAACATTTCGATGTCAGCTGCCGTTTGTTTGAGCATCTCAATAGCGAGCTCATCACCTTCGTTGGCGAGTTGAAAAATAACCGGGGAAAACTGACCGTAGTCCTTTGGAATGGCGGTCTTTGACCATTCAACAATATTGTCTACGTCATTATCGAAGTGGTTCATGACGTGTTGGCACAGTGATGTTTTTGGGCGAATACCGTCTTCTGCAAGCAGTACTTGCTGGATAAGTCTGAGCCCCATAACGGCACCACCGCCTTGGTCTGAAATGGGGAACTCACGACCACCAACGACGTGTTGCTCCCCATCTTTGAGCAAAATGCCACACGAACCAGTACCACCAATCATGATTGCGCCGTCTTGCCCGTTGTGCGCTCCAATACAAGCACCGTAGGCATCGGTATTCAGGGTGATTGATGCAAAAGGGTGGTCGATTGTCATGAAGTTCAACCAAGCCGATTTTTGTTCAGCACCAGCAAGTGCTAACCCAACATGCATCTTCGAAAAATCAGATTCTGTTAAACCGCCTTGTAGAGCCGCATCGCGAATTGCAGCAACGATGGACGCCATCGCAATATCAGTACCAAGAAGAATATTGGCGCTGCCGCTTTTGGCTTCTCCAATAAATTGGCCTTCAGTGTCACGGATTCGAGCTCGGCAAGAGGTGCCGCCGCCATCAATACCTACGTAGTACATGTTATTGCTCCCCCTGATTAACGGTGAAGTTAAACTGGGCCGCTGTTGCTAACAGGTACCACGCGCCATGAGGGATCCATTGCTCTCCCCAGCGCCAGTTTTGAAGCATGTCGTCTTTTTGTGCTGGTGGATTAAAGGCGATATCTTCTTCGTCTTCAAAACCTGCAGTAATGCCATTACAAATACCGCCCTTGGCATTGAAAAACCCAAGTTGTGGTAGGTAGTCTGGGTTGTTGTGGCCGTGACCATCTAGCATGCACATGTGGTAAGGGTTGAGACCTAGAATCCAGTCTAAACAGTTTTGAGACAGGGTAATCAGGCGAGCTTTGAGCTCTTCGTCTTGAATATAAGGTTGAGCGAGCAACGCCATAGTTACTAAAGAGCCTAGGCGTGCATTTTCACCCTGCCACCAATAGCCCGTCTCGTTGTTGTGAGCAACGAAGAAGGCGTCTCGTTTATCACCGTCGACTGGTTTTACATATTGTCGAGGATAGCCAAATGGGTTAGTTACTTTATCGGTGATCGCGACTTCAAATCGGCATGCTTGTTCAATGATAAGGCTCGCTGCTTGATGATGTTGAGCATCGGGTTCTTGAGCCAAGTATTCACATAGAGCGATGACAGGTAGTCCCGCTTCAGCTGCGTGGAAGTATGGGCGAGTACCATCTGTATTGGCTGACCAGAAGTGGTCAAATTCATGATCTGATTGTTGGCGTAGAGAAAGGCGTTTAGCCCAGGTCCTGGCTTCATCGAGGTATTTATAATCCTTAGTCACGCGATACAGTTCGCTGGTTGCCAACAGTGCACAATACTCATCGATGATGTTCTCTTCACCATCGTTGAGGTAGAGGAGGTTGTACTCTTTTAGGTGCCAGTAGCCTTTTTCAGCTGTCTCTAAATAGGTTTGATTAGAGTACTCTCCAGAAACTTCTAGAGCAGAAGCACTGGCTAGTGCAGCGATAGCAACTCCTGCGCCTTGACGGAAGCCAGCTTGAAAATCGTCAGATTTGATACCTTCCTGCGTCGCGTAGGCACAGATATCACGTTGGTTGATATCTTTGCTCCACTTGTCAAATACAGTCATGTAGAAGTATCCTGCTGCATCTTGCATACGCACTAAGAAGTCGGCGCCAAACAATGCCTCTTCAGTAAGGCGAATTTGAGTGAACTTTTGGAATGCTTCATGATCCTGAGCTAAACGCAGCCCTTTGAGCATGTTCCAAACCACCATCGGTATCTGTTGTGGATTTAGGTAGTTTCCATAAGAGAGATGGCTAAAGTACTTACTCACGTCACCCGATGCGTCGTACCAACCACCGTGCACATCAACATAACGCTCCGTGCCCAGCAATTGAGCTTGTTTATCTTTCTTGTCGAAAATGCCACTACAGCGCTGTGATTTGAAGTAGTGCAGAACGTCAGAGAAGGTTCTCTGCATCAGTAGGTTTTCACCAATCTCGAAAATTTCCGAACGCAGGTTTTCAAAGCGCAGATAGTAACGCCCCGGTTTGGTCACTTCACTGAAATCAATCGTGAAGTAGTTTCCTGTGTGCCAGTTTGCAACTTGGCCGTGCTTAACCACATCAAAACTATCAACGGTGACATGATTATCTGCACACACCAACAGTACGGAGGTAGAGGAAAGACGAGCCTTGTGAGTTTGCAGTATCGCTTGCTTTGGCGCGTTGGCTTCATAGCCGATGTGATTGGTGAGTAACAGCATCAAATGTCTCCGACAGTCCTAATTTCTATTGGCTAGGTACTAAATCTTTGGTTAAAAATGGTCGACGTTAAATGATCAGAGTGAAAGGTTAGGGGCAGTGCCCCCAACCAATTTTTTAGCTCTCGTGTAGGTAACAACGTACGAAGTGGTTTTCACCTAACTGAGTCACACCCGGCAGTTGCTCTTTACACTTGTCGGTTGCGTGCGTGCAGCGACCAGCAAAAGGACAGCCTGCAGACTCAGGAGTCCACAGTGGAATTTCCCCTTTGTTGCCAGCCAATTTTTCATGGATTGATTTCTTTGGATCCGGAACTGCTGATACCAAAAGCTGGGTATATGGGTGTTGTGGGTTGGCGATGACCTCATCGGTATCTCCCCATTCCACCATGTGTCCGACATACATCACTGAAAGGTCTTCCGCGATGTAGCGAGCTGTCGCAATATCGTGAGTGATGTAAAGCAGCGACATCTCTTTCTCGAACTTCATCTCTTCCATCAGGTTGAGAACACCTGCTCGGATTGATACGTCGAGCATTGAGGTTGGCTCATCAGCAAGAACTACCTCAGCACCTACTGCGATATTACGCGCCAGATTGACACGCTGACGCTGGCCGCCAGACAGTTGGTGTGGGTACTTCTGAGCCGTCTCTTTTGGTGGGATCAAACCAACTTGCTCAAGAAGATCGTATACGCGTTCTTCTTGCTCACGCTTATTGCGAGGGTCCACTTTCTTGTGAATCAGCAGTGGACGTAAAATATGGTGGAAGATGTTGTGAGTTGGGTTGAGTGAACCAAACGGGTCTTGCCATACCATTTGTACGCCTTCACGATAGGTCATCAAATCACGCTTAGACGCGATAGTTTGGATATCGCGACCTTTGTATTCGATAACGCCGTCAGTTGGCGCGTACATCTTAGCGATCATCTTCGCTGTGGTTGATTTACCTGAGCCAGATTCACCTACAACGGCGAGGCCACGGCTTTTATACATCTTGAATGACACGTCGTTGATCGCACGCATCATTGGGGTTTGAATTGTGGTACTGCTTATTGGGAAGTCTTTGACGACGTTCTTACCTTCTACCAATAGTTGACCGTAGTTTTTGCTCATAATTGTCTCCAGAATCCTTTATCGCTTTTTGCTTGCATGGCGGTTTGTCCGCCTTGTTGTATTGATGCTCTAAGAGCAGGCAAGCTAGAGCTTGGTATGTACTATTGGCTCACCATAAAGGTGGCAGTTTGAAAGATGCCCTGGCTCAATTGAGCGCAGTTTGGTTGGCACTTTCGTACAAGTTTCATGTACACGGTCACAACGAGCTTGGAAGCGACAACCTTCTGGTATTTCCAATAAGTTCAAAGGGTTACCAGGTATTCCTGCCAATTTCGTTTTTGGACCCGTCAAAGGAGGGAAGGAACTGCCCAGTCCTTTGGTGTACGGGTGATAAGGGTTTTCTAGAATATCTTGTGAGTTCGCCACCTCGATCAGTTCACCTGAGTACATGATGCCGATACGGTCAGAGAATTCGACCATCAGCGACAAGTCATGGGTAATGAACAAGATAGAGAAACCGAACTCTTCTTTTAGCGCGTGGATCTTCTGCAAGATCTCGCGTTGTACTACCACATCGAGAGCCGTGGTTGGTTCATCCATGATGATCAGCTTCGGATTCAGAGCTAATGCGATAGCAATCACCAAGCGCTGACGCATACCGCCAGAGAATTGGTGCGGGTAATCGCTAAGACGGCTAGGGTGGATATCCACGATCTCCAGCAGGCCTTCAGCTCGTTGTTTTGCTTGTTCACGAGTCATGTTGGTGTGACGCATAATCACGTCACAGAACTGCTCTTCCATTGGTAAGACAGGGTTCAACGCGTTCATCGCACTCTGGAATACCATCGACATCTCGCTCCAGCGGAATGCCTGCATACGATCATCACTGTAATCTAAGATGTTTTCACCGTTGAAGATAACCTCACCACCGGTGATAAACGCTGGCGGCTTATGAAGGCGCATCAGTGAAAACGCAACGGTTGATTTACCACAACCTGATTCTCCAGCTAGACCGAAGACTTCTCCGGGTGCAATGTCAAAGCTCACGTTGTTACAGGCGCGGACATCGCCCGCGTCTGTGATGTAATCTACGCAAAGGTTGCGGATAGAAATGAGTGGTGCTGTCATGATTATTTATCTCCGCTCCAAAGTGCATTTTGTGGTGGTAGTTCAGGCTCACGCTCTTGCTTGTCTTGTGCAGCAAGTTTCTTCCAGCGCTTCATACCTTTGTGCGAACGCAGTTGTGGGTTTGCAATCTCATCAACAGCAAAGTTCAGCAGTGCTAGGCCAGTTACAAGTAGCGTCAGTGCGATACATGGAGCTAGCAGTTCCCACCAAGCGCCAATCAGCATCGAAGAAGAGGCTTGTACGTTGTAAAGCATGATGCCCCAGCTCACGGTGTTCGGGTCCCCAAGACCAAGGAAAGAGAGCGTTGCTTCCATCATGATTGCGTACATCACAGAGCCGATGAAGCTCGCGCCAACGATAGAGATCAGGTTAGGTAGAATCTCAACGAAGATGATGCGGAAAGAAGACTCACCCAATACCTCAGCAGCTTTCACAAACTCTTTTTCACGCAGAGCCAGTGTTTGTGAGCGGATAACCCTCGCGCCCCAAGCCCAGGACATAAAGCCGATAACTAAGGTGATGGTTAATGGGCCCGCCTCACCAATAAATGCTGCGACTACAAAGAGCAATGGGTATTGTGGAATAACCAGCATGATGTTCATCGCTGCGGTAAGAATGTCGTCAACACGACCGCCGAAGTAACCTGCCGATACACCGATTACAGTAGCAAGTAGACATACCGTGATACCTGCACCGAAGCCTACTGCTAGTGATACGCGAGCACCGTGTACTACTTGAGACCAAACATCACGACCCATACGAGTTGTGCCCAGTACGTGGTCTGCTTTTTTAGACATGATCAGCGTACGACGGTCATCTGCTAGGTTTGTTGCTACCCAGCCATCAGGGTTAGATTGAGCCGATTTCACTACGAAGCTTGGGTACTCGTGCGGGTTACCCGTACGTTTGTCTGGAGCGTGCTTTGCAATTAATGGTGCAAACAGCGCCGCGAAGATGAAGACGCCAAGAATGATTACACCAGTCAGTGCCATCGGGTTGCGCCAAATGAGTTTTAGAAAGTCTTTCATGATTATTTACCACCCTTACGTAGACGAGGGTCAAGAACAACGTAAAGCATGTCAGCGACAAGGTTAAAGAACAGCATGAACAGCGTCATGATAAGCAGCTGACCTTGAAGAACTTGGTAGTCACGCGCGTTAATCGCATTGAATAGAACCGTACCAAGACCCGGGTAGTTGAAAATGATTTCGATGATGAGCTGACCACCGATTGCCATACCTAGTGACATTGAAAGTGCGGTTACACTTGGTAGTAGTGCGTTACGTGCCGCGTAGTTGAATACCACTCGGTTTTCACTTAGGCCCTTACCTTTAGCCATAGTGATGTAATCTTCTGCAAGAAGGTTGATCATGTTGTTACGCATGTTGACTAGGAAGCCACCAATTTGAACCACAGAAGCACAAAATAGAGGGAGAACAGCGTGATAAGCTGCGTCTTTAATGAATTCCCAGCTTGTCCAATCTGGCACTGTACCCGCGGTATATGCGTAGCCAGTCGGGAACCACTTAAGGCCTATTGCGAAGGTGAATAGTGCAATCATTGCGATAACCACTTGAGGTACCGCTTGTAGAATCAGCATACCTGGGGTCACGAATGCATCGTATTTACTGCCACGTTTCCAAGCGGCGAAGATGCCTAGGATAGAACCTAGCGAGAACGATAGAACAACCGCAGTGCCTGCTAGGAATAGAGACCAACCGAATGCACCGCCAAGTAGCGAGTTTACAGACAGTGGGTAGAATTGAATTGAAGTACCTAGCTCCCAACTGAGGATGTTCTTCATGTAAGCAATGTATTGTACTAATAGACCGCCATCGACAAAGCCGAGTAGCTCTTTCATTGCTGCGATACGCTCAGGGGTTACCTGAACAGAAGCGTTAGCGAACATCATGGTCACCGGGTCGCCCGGCATTGCTCGCGGAATTGCAAAGTTTAACGTCGCAGCAACTAATAGCGCGACAAAATAAAATGACAAACGTCTTAAAAAATAACCCATAACTCACACCTTACTCACCCAGATTGTTTCCCTGTTTCTGGATTCAGGTCGCTCCTAGCGAAAATTTGGAACGAGAAATCCCCTGACGACGAGCGCCATACTTTCAATTGAGAGTGTGGGGATTTTTATAAGCGGCGTAAGGGATTACGCCGCAAGGATTGAACGACTGCTTATTGAACTGGTTTTAAGTCCAGTACGTGAAGTAGACGCTCTGGAATACCAGCCCAGATGTTTGGACGACCTTTTGGATTCTCTTCGTTCCACCAACCAGTGAAGCGAGTGGTGTTGTATTGGTACATGTAAGCACCAGACATTACAGGAATCGTTACTTGGTCAGCTGCGATGATCTTCTGGATACCGTGAGCGATGTCTAGCTGTTCGTTCTTATCAGCTGTTTTGTAGAAGCTGTTTAGAAGACCGTCTAGCTTGTCGTTCTTGTAGAAGTGCATCGCGAAGCGAGGCATACCGTCACCAGATTGCAGTGAAGAGTTGTACGCGCTGTTCCAGTAAGTGTATGGATCCGCACCGTGGAAGTAGTTTGTGTAAGCTACGTCGTACGTACCTTCAAGCATTGCTTGGTTGTACACAGAGAAATCTGGTGTACGAGCTTTTGCTTTGATGCCAACTTCGTTTAGTTGTTCAACTGCAAGTTGTACTGTGTTGTTGAAGTCAGTCCAACCGTTTGGTGATTGAATCAATAGCTCGAAAGATTTGCCTGATGGCGTATCAACAAAGCCGTCTTTGTTTACGTCTTTGAAGCCAGCGTCAGCAAGAAGCTTCTTCGCGCCTTCAGCGTTGTAAGTGTTGAAGCCTTTGTACTTGTTGTGAGTCTTTTCATCAGACCAAGCTTCGAATGCATAGCCAAGGCCAGATGCGAAGTCATTCACTGTACCGCCACCGTAGAACGCGATATCGATGATAGTTTGACGGTCAAGAGCCATAGAGAATGCACGACGGAATTCAACGTTGTTTAGCGCTTCGTTCTTCGCAGCATCTGGGTGCTTGAAGTTCACAACAAATGCTTGCGTGCCCGCTGGCGGGTACCAGTAGTGGTGCTTAGGACTTGCTGCTGCGTAAGTACGGTCGATGTCTGGTACGAAAGAAGATGTCCAGTCCATTTCACCGTTAACCACTTTACCTAGGAATTGGTCGTTGTTTGCGATTTGTGGAACACGCAGACAGTCTACGTCTAGGTTGTCAGCATCCCAGTAGTTCGGGTTTTCACACTGAATGTAAAGTTGAGCTGTGAAAGTATCGATCTCAGTAAATGGACCAGAACCTACAGGGTTCTCATTGGTGAAAGTTGCTGGATCTTTGATGTCTTTCCAGATGTGCTTAGGTACTACAGGTACTTTAGCAATCTCATAAGGTACGTTTGAGTTTGCTTCTGTTAGGCGGAACTTAACTTGGTAATCGTTAAGTTTCTCTACTGAAGTTACCCAAGAGTTGATACCAGATTGGTCAAGCTCTGGCTTCTCTTTTACAAGGTTGAAAGAAAAAACAACATCATCTGCTGAGAAGGTTTCACCATCAGACCATTTAACACCCTTACGGATGTCGAACGTTACGCTCATTAGGTCGTCAGCCATTTTGAAGTTTTCAGCTAGACGGAATACAGGTGTGTTACCGTGCATTTCGTTGAAAACAACAAGTGGCTCGTATAAGAAGTCAGTCGTTGTATGTAAGTTAGTCGCACCTAGGTACGGGTTAAAGTTACGTACAAACGTTGTGTACTCTTTCGGGTGGATAGTCAGTTCGCTGCGTTCTGCAGCTGTTGCTACCGATGCAAAACCTGTCGTAGCAGTCGCAATAATTGCTGTTGCTAGTGCTGTTTTTTTTATATTGGCAAGCATAGCTGTTCCTTACTATTTGCTTTCATTTCACTAATGGATTGAATGTCATCTTTTGCTATTCGTAGATACACACTCTGTTCAAGGTCTACCTCTTTGTCATTGTTCCAAGAATCATCGCTGTTTCTATGAAGTGTTAAGAGTGGCCTGTAGACCTTTGGCACGAGTAAGAAAACACCTTATTCATGAATTAATCAAACTCGTTTCCCGTTAAAAACGTTAAAACTACAAAACGACACGTCATTAACGTCAAAAAATGTACTTTTGATTGATAAATGTACAATCGATACTTGGGTGATATGAGTCGCAGTTAATAGCGCATAGATAATTATTGTAAGTGGCCACTTACTTTTCAGGCTATTAAATTTGGTTATTTGTTGCCTTTTCTCATATTTGTAGATCTCCATCACTTCGCCAAATGACGTTAAATTTCCACAAAAAATTAAATCTGCCGTTCTGTTGTGACTCGCTTCTCAAAGTCCAACAAATAGTCAAACCAACGCCTAGTAATGTGTCAGTAACGAAGAAAAGAGCCCGATAATTAGCCTGTTTATTTCGTTTGTATAACGTTCTTTTGAGCTTGTTTTATATCTTTAAATAAGTGCTTTGTGAAGTCATTTAAGCGCTATAGAAGTGATAGGTGCCTAGTGTATTAAAGCCTCTTAAATCGGCTACTGTGAATGGCCTTGAGCGCACAATATGACGATAGAACGATTCCTAAGGGAATTAGGGAATTCAGACTTGGATAAATGAATTCAGGTTGATGAGAAGGCGTAGATGCTGAGGCATTAAAAAGCCCGCTGGTGTCAGCGGGCTAGGGTAGTAAAGCAAATAGTAAGCACTAGCCTAACTAGTGAGGAGCTTTTGTAGTTTATCTCTGAGCATTTCAATGTGAGTCCTTTCCGGTGTTTGCTCTTTACAGTGCTCCAGAATAAATTCAAGAGAGCTCAGTACTGTGCGCCAGCGAGGCGTCTTAGGCAGAGTTTCTACACGTAAGTACTTATCTAGTGTTCGAGTTTGCAAGGTACTTCTATCGAGATAGACACGCCATAAGCCACTCTTTTCAGCGAAGGCAAACTTAGTCTCTCCTGTGACCGACTCCCAATAAACAAGGGCGTTAGTCATAGCTTCAACAAGCACCTCTCGCATTAACTCTTGTTTATTCTTACCTTCACCAGCGGCCTTGTCAGCAAGGCGAGTGAATTCGCCGCCTAGCTCTTTCAGTTGTTGTAGCTTGTCTTTGTCCCCTTCAAAGGCATAACTCGACAGCGCTTCTACGGCCGTTTCTAGGTTGTTGATACGATTTGAGTTTACTGCGCCGCCAACGTTGAAAATATACATAGTGTCTAATCCAGAGCCTTCAGGTAGTTTGAGAATATCACTTGAAACTCGTTGGCGAGTATCACTGATGTAGACATCAATCTCGCCACAGTAGTGCGCTTGGTCTACGCGTAAATACTTCGGTGCAATGATTTCATCAGCCATAGAACGCTTGAGTTGTTCTTGGCTGCGTCTAAATAGCTTAGCGGCTGCCTCGTTGGCAAAGCGAATGCGTTGATCATCGCGAATGCAGATAATTGCTTCAGGCGCTGATTCTAATTGCTCAAGCAGACGGCCTTGGGTTTCAAGCAGGTTGGCTTCTACCATTGCTCTATGCTTCAACTCTTGCTGCAGCTGGTCGTTCTCTATGCGTCGCTGCTCTGCCTTACTTGCTGATAGATGCGCTGTGATTCGGGCTGCTAGCTCTTGCTTATTGAACGGCTTAGACAGGTAATCGTTGGCTCCAACCTCAAAGCCTCGAACGCGGTCTTCAGGTTGGTTTAGCGCGGTCAGCATAATGATTGGTAATTGTGCGTGGTCATACTGCTTTCTTAGTGTTTCGCACACTTGGTAGCCGCTCATACCGGGCATCATGATGTCGAGCAGTAGCAGCTCTGGTTTCTCTTTTTCAATTAATTCAATGGTCTCAGGACCATCGCAAGCCGTACGGACGCGATAACCCTCTAGCTTCAAGAAGCTATCAAGTACACGTAGGTTAACCGGTTCGTCATCGGCAATCACAAGTAGCGGGCCATCTGGGTCTTCGTGAATCTCACTATTATCTTGCTGGCCGCTCTCTAGTACCTCTGGCGCTTGGAAGTGCGAGTAATTGCTAGACTCGTTGTAATGCTCAAGCTCTTCCGGTGTTGCTAGTGGTAGCGTGAAACTGAATGTCGTTCCCACCATTGTTTGACTGCTGACGTAGAGTGAGCCACCCATTAATTCAATCAATTGACGGCTGATCGATAATCCAAGCCCTGCACCTTGTCGATATGAACTTGCGTCTTGCCCTGCTTGAATAAGTGGTTCAAAGATATGTTCTAAATGCTCTGCTGGGATGCCTTGGCCAGTATCGACCACTTGTACTCGGATATTGTCGTCAATTACGCTCGCAGAGATGACGATCTTACCCTCAGAGGTGTACTTAATGGCATTGCCTACCAAGTTATACATTACCTGCTCTAGGCGTTGCGGGTCGGAGGATACAAGACCTAAATCCGCTGGAACTTGGTTGATGATACGAATCGGTTTACTGCCAAGCAGGTGGTGCGATAGCTCAAGCACCAAACTGGTCGCTGCAGATAGGTCAACCGCTGACTTTTTGATGTCTAAGCTGCCATAACGCATTTTGTGATAATCCAGCAGGTCATCAACCAGAGTTGCGAGGCGCTGGCCACTGTTTATGATGATATCCAGTTGGTATTTTTGATTTGCTGGAATAGGACCATTCGCGCCAGAGATCAATGCCTCAGCAATACCTACCATGCCGTGCAAAGGAGTACGCAGCTCATGTGAGGTTGTGGCTAGGAATTCATCTTTGAGCTTGTTGGCGAGTTGCAACTCTTCATTCTGTTTTTGGATGGTCTTGAGGTTATCTTCAAGCTCTTCATTTTGCGACTTGATAAGCCCCATCTTTTCACGAATGGAGCGCTGCATACGCTCAAAGCTGACTGCCAGGCGTCCTATTTCATCTTTTCGCTCGGTATTGATCATCGCTTCATCGAGATCGCCTGCCGATACCTTCTCAGCAGCCCAAGTGAGCTTAAGCAGCGGTGAAGTAATGAAGTTGGATAGGTAATGAGATGCGACAAATACCAGCACTATTGCCGTCAGCATTACGATCACGAAGATTTTTTCCAGTTGGTGGATTCGAGCAAAGGCTTCTTTTTCTGGTAGTTCAACCACCAGCGCCCAGTTTGCGTAATCCAACTCGATAGGTGCGTATGCGGCAATGATCGCTTGATCTGAACTGTTGTTAAAGGTGCCAACCGCAGTTTCACCAGCTAATGCTTTATCAATGACTTCGAGACTGAGGTCGATGGCTCGCTGACTGTGCGCCAAGCTTCTTGGAAGGTGATCGCTACCAACGAGTAGGGTCTGCATGTTCGAGCTCTTATTGAGATCCGCAATCAGCTTGGTGATGCCATTGATTGGTAGTCTGAACATCGCGTAGCTATGTAGGTAGCCCTGTTGAACAATCGGTGCGCCTAGCCATGCGCTCTGTTTGCCGTTTTCATCAAGGAAGTCAGAGACGATTACTGGGGTGTAGTCTTCATTGGTTTTGCGCTTTTCTGTTACGTCTTTTGCTAGCTTCTGGAACGTCAGGCCAAGGTTTGAGTCTTTGTATTTACCAGTGAGCAGGTTAGTGCCGTAGTTGTCTTGTTTAAACACTGAGTAAGCGACGTTACCGTTGATATCAACCAGGAGGATATCGTCAAAATCGGCACGTTTAATCAGTTCTAGATAGGCGTTGTGGTAGCGCTTGTGAAGTAGGCGATAACGCTCACTGCCAACGTAGCTGCTCGATTCAGGCAAAATTGACGTTTTTACCTCGTTGCCAGAACCTTGAATATAACGTTGTTGCGCATTGCTACGTGCTTCTTCAATGTCCAAGCCGAGGCGTTGAAAGGCATTGATAAGACCGTAAAAACGCCCGCCACTGGCGATAGCCAATTCTGAACGAACAAAGCCAATCACTTGCGACTCTTGAGCTTGCAGGTAATCAATGATCTGTTGCTGTTTGGTATCACGCACAGACACCAAGTGAGAAGTACTCTGCTCTTGCAGATCTTGGCTATGAGATTGAAGGAAAAAGACAGCAATAAGAGTAACAGGGGTCAGACTTAACACGAGAAACGCTAGCATGAGCGTACTTTGAAGGCGCTTAAACTTCTGCTTTCGATAGAATCTAAACATAAATTAGGTACTACTTTCCTTGAATGTACTTCTGAAAATGTTTGAAATTTGAGTACAAAGAATAGATTGAGTGGTTTCTAATTTAACGAAATTAACGAGTTTTTTTACTTTGACAAGTAAGTGCTATTTAAAGCGTGTGCAGTCGCGCAAATTTATTAAATTTTGCTAGCAATATGAGCAAAAAGTGCAGGGATTGTCCTGCACTTTGTAGAGGTAGGTTATTTCGCTGCGTGATAGATAGCGAATTTTGTGGTCTTATTTAGAGTCGCGCATTTACCAAAAGCTTGCTCAATAATTGGTGGGTATTTGAGGAAGCTGTTAGCCACAATAATCATTTCACCTTGAGCGTTCAGGTAGCTCGGTGCATCGGCCAATAGGGTCTCTGTCGCACTGTAGCTAGTGTCTAGACCTGAGTGGAAAGGAGGGTTGCTGATGATGAAACGGTAATCTTTTGATGTATCTGAGTAGACATCGGAAGCGAATACTTTACCCGTCAGTCCATTAGCTGCCAGTGTCGCTTTAGTTGATTCCACGGCAAAGGCGCTAATGTCGCACATCTCTAGCTCGATCTCAGGGTTACGTGAAGCCATCACAGCACCAAGCACACCAGCACCACAACCAAAATCGAGCACCTTACCGTTTAGGCTTGGTAGCGTATCGAGCAGTAATTTACTGCCGATATCAAACTCACCGTGGCTGAATACACCAGGCAGGCTCTTAACTGTAAGTGATTGCTCACCAATGTTCACCGAATAGGTTTTAAACCACTCTTGAAGATTGAACGCTGGAGCCTGCTCTAGGCATTGACCCCAATAGAAAGAACAGCGACGCGCTGAGTCATATTTAACAACATTACCGTAAGGCTTAAACATCTTCTCGATGCTCTTCACACCGGAGCGGTTTTCACCAACAACTACAATTTCAGTATCTTTACCCAGTTTTGCCATCAACATTGCGAGCAAGAATTCCGCTTCAGCTTTGGCTTTTGGCCAATAAAGTAGAACGAGATCTGCTTGAGTCTCTTCGGTGAACTCAGCGCCATAGAAACGTTGAATGGTATTGCAGTTTTCTAGCTGACGGTAATAGCTGTAGTTAGAGGTAAATACTGATACAGACTCACAGTGTTTAGCTAATTCAACAGGAAATAGGTCTTCAGCCTCACCTGCAACCAGAACATGTTTACCTTCAAAGTAGGCGAGTTGGCGTTGAGCAATTTGGCTTGGGGCGATATAGGCAGACATAGGGACTCTCTGTTGAATCGTTAGCTAAAAATAGGGGCGGATTTTCGCATAATCCGCCCCAAGCTTGAAGTTTTAATCGTCGTTAAGTCGATTATGTGTTGTCTTGTCGATTAAGGAAATCTTTAAACTCTTCATCGTAGATATTGAACAGTACGATAGTAATCGCAAAGATCAGTGGGCCGTAGATCAGACCGATGAGACCGAACAGTTGGATACCACCTAATAGCGAGAAGAAGATCATCAAGGTATTCATACCTGCGCTACCTTGCATCAGGAGTGGGCGGAGCAGGTTATCAATCGAGCCAACCACCGCAACACAGTAAACTGTGAGGAAGATAGCCCATGTAGTATCACCGGTTAGGAATAAGTAGATTGCTGCAGGAACCCAAATCAGTGCTGTACCAACGACCGGAATGAATGAAGCAAAGCCCATCATGGTGCCCCAGAAAAGCCCCGGGAAGCCTGCAATCCACATACCTAAACCACCAGCAAAACCTTGTGCAATTGCGGTTAAGAATGAGCCCATAACAGCGGATTTAGAAACCTGTTCGATCTCTGCCAGTAGCTTGTCTTCTTGGCTGCGAGACAGAGGCAATATGTGGCGAACAACACTGATGATTTTGTCATGGTCGCGCAGCAGGAAGAACAGCACGAACAGCATCAAGAAGAAGTCCATTAGGAAGTTGGTCGCATCACCTAAGATCTTGGCACTGATCCCAACCAATTTGGAGCCAAAGCTAGTAGCGAATTCACCGACTTTCTGCGCAATTGCTTGTGGTTCAATGTTATCAAACGGCAGGTAGTCATTAATGAAGGCGAGCGCTTTAACCACCAAAGGATGTTCAAACAGGGTTTGGATACCACCGTGCGTGACCCATTTATAAGTGTTTTGCGAGAACAGTGAGCCTTGCTGAACAATTGCAGCAAAGACGGCGAGCAAAGGGATCACAATGATGAATGTGAGAATAATGCACGAGAGCAGAGAGACCAGATTGGCTTTATTAGGAAGTTTTTTCTCAAGCCATTCATGGATTGGAAACATCAATAGCGAGATGATGAACGCCATCACGATCGAGTTGACGTAAGGTTCAATCAATAAATAACAGGCATACGCCGCCGCAAGTAGGGCAACAATAATCACCCAATGACTTGAGTTAATTTTGATCTTTTCTGACACGGTAGTGGTCTCTATGTTTGCGAACTCAGTTTATAATGGCTGCAAAACAGAGAGTTAGCAATGAGGAGTTTTCATTATGGGGTGTTGTAATAACGACAAAAAATGCCAAGAGAATGAGCAGCAAGCTAAAAAAGAGATCCCGTGGTTTCGAATGTTGCTGGGCACTTTAATGCTACTGGTGTTTTTATTCTGGGAGCGTTAATTGGAAGTCGCAAAGAGGTGAGAACTATTTTGTGACTCTCGGTTTGCTTGAAAAAGAAAAGGCTGCACAAAGCAGCCTTTATAAACAATGTGTTAAAGCTAAATAGCCTTATTCTGCAGCAATGATTGCAAAACAGCGGTCAGCAGCTTCTAGTGTTGCGTCAATCTCTTTTGAACCGTGAGCTAGTGATGTGAAGCTTGCTTCGAACGCTGAAGGAGCTAGGTAAACACCGTGATCCAGCATTAGGTGGAAGAAGCGCTTGAAGCGTTCTACATCACACTTAGTTACATCTTCGTAGCAAGTCACCGTTTCTTGTTCAGTGAAGAAGAAACCAAACATACCGCCAACTTGGTGAACCAGTAGTGGAATGCCGTGCTTGTCAGCAAGGTGCTTGAAGCCATCAGCCAGTTGCTTAGTTTTTGCCGCTAGTCGCTTCTCGTTACCTTCTTCACGTAGAAGGTTCAAACATGCGTAACCTGCCGCCATTGCCACTGGGTTACCTGATAGAGTACCTGCTTGGTATACTGGACCTGTTGGTGCGATGTATTGCATCACTTCTTTACGACCACCAAAAGCACCCACTGGCATACCGCCACCAATCACTTTACCAAGACACGTTAGGTCTGGCTTGATGTTGTAGTAAGCTTGCGCACAGCCTTCAGCAACACGGAAACCTGTCATTACTTCATCAAAGATCAGTAGTGCGCCTTCTTGGTCACAGATTTCACGTAGACCTTCGTGGAAGCCTTCAACTGGTGGGATACAGTTCATGTTGCCCGCTACAGGTTCAACGATGATACAAGCGATCTCACCTTTGTTTGCTTCAAACAGCTCACGAACAGAGTCTAGGTTGTTGAATGTCGCTGTTAGCGTGTGCTTAGCAAAATCTGCTGGCACGCCTGGAGAGCTTGGTTGGCCTAGAGTCAGAGCACCAGAACCAGCTTTTACAAGTAGGCTGTCTGCGTGGCCGTGGTAGCAGCCTTCAAACTTAAGAATTTTGTCACGACCTGTGAAACCACGAGCAAGACGAATCGCACTCATCGTTGCTTCAGTACCTGAGCTAACCATACGTAGTTGTTCCATTGAAGGAACCATCTCAGATACAAGCTCAGCCATTTTGATTTCAGTTTCCGTTGGAGCACCGAAACTAAGACCACGTTGAGCCGCTTCGATAACTGCATCACGGATAACAGCATGGTTGTGACCTAAGATCATTGGGCCCCAAGAACCAACGTAGTCGATATATGCTTTACCATCAGCATCAAAAATTAGCGGGCCATCAGCGCGCTCGATGAAGATTGGAGAACCACCTACACCGTTGAATGCACGTACAGGAGAGTTAACGCCACCCGGAATAGTTTGCTGTGCTTTTTCGTACAGCTCTGCTGATTTGGTCATTGATATATCCTCTTTTGACTGTCGGGACCAATTGGCTCGCATTGTACCTATCCATAAACCAACTAGGAATGGTTTCGCTGAGATAATCGCCCGAATCTGGTGGTTTTGAGGGGTTAAGCGGCTAATTTATTTTTATTTGATGAGTTTTTAGCAGGAAAAACGGCGATCAGATGGTGAATACTTGAACGTTTCAGTCAGGTATTGGATAATCACCGGAATAGAAAAATATATTCAACAACTATGATCTCGAACTCGATTTGTATCATGTTGTTTTTGACACAGGTAAGAGAGGTTGTCGTGAGCGAAGCAAATATCCCATTGTCTTTTTCTGATGCAGCAGCTACCCGCGTACAAACGCTGATTGCTGAAGAAGAAAACCCAGATCTAAAACTGCGTGTATACATTACAGGTGGTGGTTGTAGCGGTTTCCAATACGGCTTCACATTCGATGAAAAAGTAAATGATGGTGACATGACTATTGAAAATAGTGGTGTAACGCTAGTGGTTGACCCAATGAGCCTTCAGTACCTGATTGGCGGTGTTGTGGATTACACAGAAGGCCTGGAGGGCGCACGCTTCTTTGTAAACAACCCAAATGCAACAACAACTTGTGGTTGTGGTGCATCATTCAGCGTGTAAAAGCTGACAAAAACGTATTGTTATATAGAAGCGCTGAACTTAGGTTCGGCGTTTTTTTTTGTATTTTTATCTTAGTGCTTGGCACATTGACCCAATATTTAGAGGAGAGGGATTCTCGGGTTTTAGGCTAAGTTTTTGTCTTTAAAAGAATTAGCTTTGTTTTCTATTGAACGACATGTTGAATAAAGTGTCGTGCTCATCGAATTTTACCTTTTGTGGGTCTGTTATGGTTGGAGATGTGTATCAGGAAGTTGCACATGCTGACGTGAGTTCGGTTTCTCTCTCAATCATCAGGTTATGAATAGTAAAAGGACGTGTTATGCCTAGCCGCTTCGCCCGTATTGGGTTTTCCTCTTGGTCAAAGCAACCTTGGTTGGTATCCCTCTTCTTGGTGGTATTGTTATCTGTATGGTTGGGATTAGGCGTTGGGCAGGCCGAAGAGCCAACTTCCTCAGCGAGTACAGAAGTCCCTCTCGCAAAAGTCTCCTTTCAAACCTTTGACGCTTCACCTACATACAAGGTTATTGATTTATATGGCAGAACAGCACCTGATCGGCATGCGCGCTTAGGTGCAGAGATTGCTGGAAAAATCGTAACACTCAATATTGCGAAAGGTGATGCGGTCGAAGCAGGTCAAGCGATCGCGCAGATTGACAAAGCCGATTTAGGTATTCAATTAGAGCGAGCTTCAGCACTGTATCGCTTGAAGCAGAAAGAGTTTAAGGCTGCGCAATCTCTGAAAAAGCGTGGTCTGCAAGGTGAGATTGCTTATACCACCGCAGAAGCCGCACTGACCGAAGCAAAAGCTATGAAGAGTAATGCGGAGCTAGCGCTGCGTAATACGGTGATTCGTTCTCCTTTCTCTGGCATTGTGCAGGAGTTACACGTTGAAGTCGGAGACTTCGTTGGGGTCGGCGATCCAGTTGCTGGAGTCATTGACCTCGATCCACTGGTGATTGAAGCGGATGTGAGTGAACGTCACATTCAACAACTGCAGTTAGGCCAAGCGGCTAAGGTTCGTTTGTTAGGCCATCAAAGTGTTGAAGGCAAGCTTCGTTACATCTCGCGTATATCGACAGCGTCGACCAATACATTCCCAATTGAGATTGAAATCCCAAACCCGCAGCGCAGTTTGCCAGCTGGCGTCAGTGCTGAGGTTTCTCTGAATCTAGAAAGCCAGCAAGCGATCAAAGTGACGCCTGCGATGTTGGCTTTAGATGAGGCTGGCAACCTTGGCGTGAAAACCTTAGTGCCATCTGGTGATGACAAGGTCGTAAAGTTTGTTCCGATTCAGTTAGTGAAAGCAGAACAAGATGGAGTTTGGCTTGCTGGACTTGGTGAGACAGTGGATATCATCACCGTTGGACAAGGTTTTGTACGCGATGGTGATAGCGTGATTGCCACAGAGCAACCAACAGTAGCGAACTAGGAGAGAACATCATGTATTCATTGATTGATGCTGCGATGTCTCGCTCGCGAACCATGTTGTCATTGCTGCTGTTTATTTTGGTCGCGGGCATCGGCACCTATATTACGATTCCGAAGGAGTCGAGCCCGGACATTACCATTCCAATCATCTATGTGTCTGTTGGCCACCAAGGTATTTCCCCAACAGATGCCGAGCGCTTATTAGTTCGACCTATAGAGCAAGAGCTGCGCTCGATTGAGGGTGTAAAAGAGATGACAGCAACGGCCTCTGAAGGCCATGCTTCGGTGGTGTTGGAATTCAACGTCGGGGTTGATCTCACCAAGGCAATGGCAGACGTGCGAGATGCGGTCGATCTTGCCAAGCCTAAGTTGCCAGAAGACAGTGATGAACCAACCGTTAATGAGGTGACTTTAGCCTCAGAGCAACCAGTGCTTTCCGTGGTTTTATATGGCACGGTTCCCGAGCGCACTATCGTTCAAATTGCTCGTGAACTAGGAGACAAACTAGAAAGCTATCGCCAGATACTCGAAGTGGATATCGCTGGCGACAGAGAAGACATCGTCGAAATCATTGTCGATCCCTTACTAATGGAAAGCTACAGCTTAGATCAAGCCGATATCTATAATCTGATCGCACTGAATAACCGCGTTGTAGCGGCTGGATTTGTGGATACCGGTTATGGTCGATTCTCGATCAAAGTCCCTTCCGTTTTTAACTCTTTGAAAGATGTGCTTGAGCTGCCAATCAAAGTTGATGGTAAACAGGTGGTGACCTTTGGCGATGTTGCCACGGTAAGGCGTGCCTTTCGCGATCCTGAAAGCTTTGCCCGCTTAGATGGTAAATCTGCCGTAGTATTAGATATTAAAAAGCGTGCTGGCGAGAATATCATTGAGACGGTAGAACTGGTTAAAGCTGTCGTTGGTGTTGCTCAGCAAAGAGCAGAGTGGCCAAATAATTTATTGGTTAAGTTCACTTGGGATGAGTCAAAAGACGTTAAGATCATGCTTAATGATCTGCAAAACAACATTCTCTCCGCCATTATCTTAGTGGTGATCGTGATCATCGCGATCTTGGGTGTTCGCACTGCGTTATTGGTCGGTATATCTATCCCCGGATCGTTCTTAACTGGGTTACTGGTGTTATCGGTGTTTGGTTTAACGGTCAACATCGTAGTGTTGTTCTCGTTGATCATGGCCGTCGGTTTGCTGGTGGATGGTGCGATTGTTGTCACCGAGTTTGCTGACAGAAGGATGCAAGAGGGCGAAGCTAGGAAAACCGCTTATCAAGCGGCAGCGAAGCGCATGGCGTGGCCAATCACAGCTTCCACAGCTACAACTTTAGCGGCATTTGCCCCATTGCTGTTCTGGCCAGACGTCACTGGTGAGTTCATGAAGTACTTGCCCCTAACCTTGATAGCGACCTTATTTGCTTCTCTGTTGATGGCACTGTTGTTTGTTCCTGTGTTGGGAGGGCTGATTG
Organism: Vibrio sp. D420a; assembly: GCF_030248625.1. NCBI lineage: Bacteria > Pseudomonadati > Pseudomonadota > Gammaproteobacteria > Vibrionales > Vibrionaceae > Vibrio > Vibrio sp. D420a. Next base: position 55,359 of record NZ_JAHGAN010000014.1, read on the forward strand.
GTAAACCGCAGTATGTTTCTGCTTCTAATCAATCTCGAATGGTGGCTCTACATAATGGAGACTTCTCACAAGCGACGGGTATTACCAAACTCTATTACCACACACTCTCTATAGCTATTCAACATCCACTCAAAATTTTGTTGAGTGCGATATTGCTCTCGATCGCGGTTGGTTTCTCTTATGCCAAAGCAGGGCTTGGGGCGGAGTTTTTCCCTGAGGTTGATCCGCCGTTTTTCAACGTTAAAGTGCGATCGCATGGTGATCTCTCGATTCAAGAAAAAGACGTCATCATGAGAGATATTGAGCAGATGATGCTTGGCCATGAAGAGTTCGACAGTGTTTATACGCGCACAGGGGGAGATGATCAGATTGGTCTTATTTCTATTACGCCTGTCGATTGGCAGTATCGTCGCAGTGTTAAAGCAATCATTGAAGAGCTAAAAGTTCAAACTGACCAATACCCAGGTGTCGAAATCGAGTTTAAGTTTCCGGATGCCGGTCCTCCGGTAGAGAATGACTTGGTGATTGAGCTCTCGGCCAAAACGCCAGAGCAGTTAAATCAAGCTGCTAAAATGGTTCGGTCGTGGGCAGATGCCAGCCCAGCTTTGACTAACATCAGCGATACTAGCAGTAAAGATGGTATTGATTGGAAAGTGGATATCAGGCGTGATGATGCGGCACGCTTTTCTGCAGATGCCACTCTTGTCGGAAATACAGTTCAATTTGTGACCAACGGGCTAAAGATCGGGGACTACTTACCCGATGACTCTTCTGAAGAGGTCGATATCTTAGTTCGTTATCCAAACGATAAGAGAGATATTGGCCGTTTTGACCAGCTAAGAGTTAAAACGCCTGCAGGTCTGGTCCCTATCACCAATTTCGCTCAGATTGTGCCGGACCATAAGCAAGACACCATTAAGCGCCTAGATGGTAAACGCGTGGTCAACGTGTTGGCCGATATGAAAGAAGGGTTCAATCTTGCGCTAGAGCTACCTAAGATTGAACAAGCGCTAAGCGAGTTGGGCTTACCCAATGGCGTTGAGTTTCGTATTCGTGGCCAGAATGAAGAGCAAGAGAACTCGTCAGCATTTTTGCAAAGTGCGTTCATGGTCGCGTTGGCGGCAATGGCCTTGATTCTCATCACTCAGTTCAATAGCTTTTATCAAGCCTTTCTTATCCTCAGTGCGGTGCTGTTCTCGACAGTTGGTGTGTTTATGGGATTACTGATATTCCAGCGTCCTTTTGGAGTGGTGATGTCCGGCATCGGGGTAATTGCATTGGCAGGTATTGTGGTGAATAACAATATTGTACTGATTGATACCTACAATCAGCTGGTCAAGCGGGGGCTAGACAAGCAAGATGCAATTTTAAGAACTGGTGTCCAACGTCTAAGGCCGGTAATGCTAACAACCGTGACAACCATTTTGGGCTTGATGCCGATGGTGCTTGAGATGAACATCGACTTAATCAATCAGAAGATCGAATTCGGCGCACCGAGTACCCAGTGGTGGTCGCAATTGGCAACTGCCATTGCTGGTGGTTTGGCGTTTGCGACGGTTTTAACCTTGGTACTCACGCCTTGTTTGTTGATGTTAGGTAGAGATAAAAACAAACAGGGCACAAGCGCGGCTGAGCAAGCTCAACAGTAAAAGTTAGGTACGATAGATAAAACAAAGGGCACCTCAGAGTGCCCTTTGTCTTTTATGTTGTTTTGCGTATTGGTTTACACAAAGTTAAACGCTGTAGATGAAAACGTTAGTTAGTGGCCAGTAGTTGGCTATAACGGTCTAGTTTTTCTAGGCGTAGCTTGGAGTTAGCAATGAAGGTTGCTTTCGCCTTACCGGTCAGCGACTTAGACTGTGGTAGCTTCACAGTACGAGCGTTCTTGTGCACGCCATTCACTAAGAATTCGTAGTGCAGGTGTGGACCGGTAACACGACCTGTACCGCCTAAGGTACCGATAGTCTGGCCTTGTTTCACTCGCTGCCCTGTTTTTACCAAGCGCTTCTTAAGGTGCAGGTACTTGGTTAGGTACGTATTACTGTGTCGAATGAAGACATAGTTACCGTTGAATTGGTTGTAGCCCGACTTCTGAACAATACCGTCGCCGGCAGCCCAAATTGGTGTACCCACAGGCGCGGCATAGTCGGTGCCTCTGTGTGGGCGTACTTTACCGGTAACTGGGTGTTTACGACGAGGGTTAAAGTTCGATGTTACGCGTCTAAAGTCGACTGGGGAGCGTAGAAAGGCTTTTTTCATCGCTCGCCCTTGATCGTCGTAGTAGTTCCCTGTTTTGTCATCAAGGATCGCGGTGAATGTATCGCCTTGGTTCTTGAAAACCGCAGCGGTGATCTTGCCGCGACCAATCACTTCACCCTCAACCACTTTTTCCTGGTACAAGATCTTAAAGCTGTCGTTTTTGCGAATGTCTAACGCGAAGTCGATATCCCAACCAAAGATGCCTGCCAGCTCCATGATTTGGTTTGCGGTTAAGCCTGCACTCATGCCCGCGTTCCAGAAGTTAGAAGTGATGTCTGCTTCCGCGTAGTTGTATTGGTAAGCGACCTCTTTTTTATCAAAGCTTGAGGTGTAGCTGTCACCTGACTTGGTGATCTTAAAGCTCTCGAAGGCACTGAGTTGCCTTTTTAGCTGAATCAGGTCGTTGTTTTCATCAAAACCAAACTGTAAAACATCACCAGGCTTAAGGTTCGACAGCTGTTTGTTGATGTCTTTATTGGTGTTCAACAGTGTGATTAAGAGTCGATAGGAGAGACCGATACGCTCGAACAGCACTGAGGTACTTTCACCAGAACGAACCGTGTACTTTTCCCAATTGAGTACCGCTGTAGGTACATGTTCTTCATTGCTGACCAGAGCGGCAGCGTTGATAGTGAGAGGGTAATGTTTGCCAATAACTAGAGAGTCACTTTTATCACGCAAAGAACTGACATCAGGTAGAAGAAAAAGGGCAACGAAGATTACAGCACTAAAAAATGCAATAAAGACCCGGTGCAATATAGGAAGGCGTGCAAAAATAGACAACATGTTCCGGTTCGTATAGTAAATATTAAGAAAATAGACGACTGAATAGTGTAACTGGTTTCAAAATACATCGCTATTCAAGTAAGATGTCTAACTATTATATTTTTGCCAAATCTGTGGGAGTGAACAAGAATGGCGAGTATTGAAGCTGCACTAGCCGAGATCAAACGTGGCGTTGAAGAACTGATTCCAGAAGACGAACTGATTGCAAAACTGAAAGAGGGTCGTCCTCTACGTATTAAGCTGGGTGCCGATCCAACAGCACCAGATATCCACCTAGGCCATACTGTTATCTTTAACAAGCTTCGTGCTTTCCAAGAGCTTGGTCATGAAGTGACATTCCTGATCGGTGATTTCACTGCAATGGTTGGTGACCCGTCTGGTAAGAACTCAACACGTCCACCACTAAGCCGTGAAGATGTTCTAAAGAATGCTGAAACTTACAAAGAGCAAGTATTCAAGATTCTAGACCCAGAGAAAACACAAATTCGTTTCAACTCTGAGTGGCTATCAGACCTTGGTGCTGAAGGCATGATCCGTCTTGCTTCTAACCAAACTGTTGCTCGTATGCTTGAGCGTGATGACTTTAAAAAGCGTTACGCAGGCGGCCAACCGATCGCTATCCACGAATTCATGTACCCACTTCTACAAGGTCACGACTCTGTTGCACTAGAGAGCGATGTTGAGCTTGGCGGTACAGACCAGAAGTTTAACTTACTAATGGGGCGTGAACTTCAAAAAGCGGCAGGTCAGAAGCCACAAGCAGTACTAATGATGCCACTACTTGTTGGTCTAGACGGCGTTAAGAAAATGTCTAAGTCTGCACACAACTACATCGGTATCAGCGAAGCGCCAAGCGAGATGTTTGGTAAGATCATGTCTATCTCTGACGATCTAATGTGGAGCTACTACGAACTATTGTCTTTCCGTCCTCTTGAGGAAGTGGCTGAGCTGAAAGCTGGCGTTGAAGCGGGTAAGAACCCACGTGACGTTAAAGTTCTTCTTGCGAAAGAGATCATTGCTCGTTTCCACTCTGAAGCAGATGCTGACGCAGCAGAGCAAGAGTTCGTAAACCGCTTTGCTAAGAACCAAGTGCCAGATGAAATGCCTGAGTTTGAATTCGAAGCGGGCCTACCTATCGCTAACGTGCTTAAAGAAGCTGGTCTAGTAAACTCGACTTCTGACGCAATGCGTATGATCAAGCAGGGTGCTGCTAAGATCGAAGGCGAGAAGATTGAAGATAGCAAGCTAGTACCTGCAGCGGGTACAGCGGTTTACCAAGTAGGTAAGCGTAAGTTTGCTCGTATTACTATCAAGTAATATTAAATCTCAATGAGTTAGTAATAAGGCATCTACGGATGCCTTTTTTATTGACAGGAATTTGACCAAGTATTTTATACGGCCTTGCTACACTATGCGCGCTGTCGAACTGACAGTAATTTTGGAGATTTTTATGAACAATACCGACCATCCTCCTAGTTTGAAGGGAGAAGAATAACCTGTCTCGGTATTGATCTAATGTCCTGCCGTTCAGGTAGGGTGCTTTTGTTTCCTCTCATTCTTTTCCACACTCTAGATTCTAACAAGTAGACACATCAGTGCTTTAAGCTCTTGGTGCGCTTAGCTATATATGCTTGAGTTATAGAATTATAAGCTTTTGGTGTGCCCAGCTTTATGTTCTTGAAGTGCTCGCTGTAGGCTACTTGTTTTGATGGTCGTTACCTTTGCCAATCGGGAGATTCGCCATGACGGTAATGAACAACACTTTTTTATCTATTGAAGCTTTATACTCTGAACGAGACATTCAGGCCGTATCGAGTGCCTTTCAGCAGTACTCGCGTGAGCAGCAAGTTGATCTGCTTAATCGCATGCCACTGGAAGACGCAGTCTTGGTACTTGGTCAGTGTTCTCTCAGTGTTATTCAAGCTCTACTTAGTGAGTTAGAAGAGCAGGGCTATGAAAAACGCTCTCGCCATTTAGCTCACCAATTAGGACTTATCTACTCTGAAGTTGAACCTCAGCAGGGTTATCTCACGACTGGGGTGATGAGCCACGTAAGGCAACGTATCGGTTGGATTATTGCGCTAGCACTGCTAGGGATCGTTTCTGGCCTGATTATCGCTCAGTATGAGGATATTCTCAGTCAGTTGGTTCTGCTTGCGATTTATATGCCCGTAATTGCGGCTGCTGGCGGAAATACGGGCACACAAGCTGCGACTCTGGTGATTCGAGCCTTGGCAACGGGCGAGCTCAAAAAGCGTCAATGGCTAAGTGTAATTTGGAAAGAGTTGCGAGTGGCTATCTGCTTAGCTGGAGCGATTGCTGTAGTGATGGTTGGCCGTATTTTGCTGTTTAGCGAAAACCAGTCAACGGGCGGCTATGACATTAATATGATCGCGTTTGCGATTGCGGTTGCTCTGTTTATTCAGGTGACCATCTCGACGGTACTTGGTGGCGGTTTGCCTATTGTGGCTCGTCTGTTCAAGCTTGATCCTGCGGTACTGGTGAGTCCCGTGCTCGCCTCTATCGTCGATATTTCAGGTATGTGGATCTACTTTACGGTGGTGAATGCCTTTCTTGGTATCGCTTGATTCTCACTTTGATTAACTATAAATAAAAAAACGGCGCAGTAAGTAAACACTTACTGCGCCGTTTTTTATGTTTATTTATTCTGACTAAATTCAATCACATCACGATAAAACGCCTTCTCGAAGGTCACTATTGGCGCTTCCACGGGCTTATCTTGGTCTTGCTTGTTTGGGAAGTAATCGCGCACAAACTGAACAAACAGTGAGTTTGGTTTACCTGATTTATCAAGGCCATAGCCTGCCATGTTGTAGCTCCCATACACCGAACCACTCTTGGCTATGATATTTTCTTTGATAGGTGCTTTGCGCATGCTCTGACGGTAACGCAGTGTGCCATCGACCCCTGACGTTGGCATCGCCTTGATAAGCTGAAGATCAGCATCGTTCTGCCATATGTAACGCAATACCTCGGCCATACTTTGCGATGTCATTCGATTGTTACGAGAGAGCCCTGAGCCGTCTGCAAGGTGCGCTTGGGATAAGTCGATACCTGCTTTAGTGAGTAAAATCTGTTTTATCGCCTCAGTACCGTTATTAAAGCTGCCTGGTTGTACGTAAAACTTAGAACCAAGAGTCTTAGTCAGGTTATCAGCAATCAGGTTATCTGATTTCTTAAGCATGGTATCGAGCAGAACAGGTAGCTTCTGCGATTGATGGCTTGCGACCACTTTGATTTGCTTAGATGAAGGCTTAGCTCCAACGATAATGTTACCTTTAACGGCTAGCCCTGATTCTTTGAGCAGTGATTGCGTTACTTCTCGTGTGTAAAGCTCCGGGTTTTGAATCGCAAACTTCAGTGGTAGTGGCTTCTTGCGTTCGACTAAGCACCCCGACAACTGGTAGTGATTGTCTGGTGTGGTCAGAAGCTCTAACTCACACTGTGTCGCTTTCTGGCCGGATTTGGTCACGGTATCAGCAATGGTTGAGACAACCACAGGGTAGTGAACTGGGATGTAAACTCGTGTTTTACCGTTGTCTTGAGTGTAGATAGACGCTTGCGCGCAATTGCTGTCAAGCGTGATAGCTGTTGATGGAGCACTATAACAGACGCCAAGAATGTCCCATGGCCAACCGACGGCACGTTGGTAACCAGTGAAAGCGGAGTTATCCAAATAGAGATTGCCCTGAATAGTATTGCTCTGCTTTTTGGCGTATTGATTTAGCAGTTTTTTCAGGTCGTCACGTTGCAAGGTCGGGTCACCACTGAACTGGATGACGGCATCCTTCCCAGACTGAGCGATGCTGGTGGTGTAGTGAAAGTTGTCACTGAGTTCTAGCTTAGCTGCCAGTGCTGTTACTAGCTTGAGTGTGCTTGCTGGTGGATAGTAGCCTTGAGTATTGGTATTAAGCTGAACTTTATTCTCGCTTAAAGACTGTAAGATTAGGCTGCTAGAGCTACCATCAGGCAGTTTTTCTAGTGGGGAATAAGCTGAAACTGAACAACTAAAGCTGACAGCCAGTAATGAGGACAATAGGCGCATAAGAGTGCTGAGTCGTGGTCGATAATCTCAGTATACAGATATAAAAAACGCCCGCTAGTCAGCGGGCGTTTTGATTCGAAATTAACTAATTAATCAATTAGATAATCAGAATTAGAAGTCGTAACGTAGACCTAGAGCTAGCTCGTCTTCAGCATCTGCTTTAGAGATAGTTGAAGTACCTTGCTTGTCGCCAGCGCTCAGTAGGTTGAAGTTGTACGATACGTAACCACGGAAGTTAGGCTTGAAGTAGTAAGTTGCGTCTACAGCGATGTTGTCTGCAGAAGTGTCGCCACCAGTTTCAGCGTTGTTGTACGTAGTTGTGAATACAGTTTGGCCCATAGTGTAAGCCGCTGCTAGTTCGTAACCAGTGTAGTCTTCTACACCGTTGAAGCCTGCGTTGCTGTAGTCACCAGTGTTTGCTGTGTAGTCTTTTTCACCGTCAGTGAATACACCAGCGAAGTATAGGTCGCCCATTGTGTAAGAGCCAGAAAGCATGTATTCGTTGCTCTTATCTTGGTCTGCAAAACCCGCACCTACTTTAATGCCAGTCTCGCCGATTGCGTAGATACCAGATAGAGAGTAGCCGTCTTTACCGTTATCAACGAACTCGCCGTTATTGTTTTCTGAACGGTCAGCAAAGCGGTAGCTTGCTTTTACGCTTAGAGCTTGGAATTCGCCTTTGTAAGACAGCATGTTGTCTGCACGGTCTGCTGCATTGATTTTGTCAGCTGCAGAGTTACCGTGGTAAGCCATGATATCTGTGAAGTCTGTGATTACGCCTAGTGCGCCGTCGTTTTTACCGTAAGTTACTTCACCGAATGCACCGCCTAGACCTGCGTATGTGTAACGGTTAGTTAGGCTGTCGCTGTTGCTGTCGGTCGCACCACCGTTGTCAGCTGTAGTGAACTCACCTTCGTAGAAACCAACACCGTATAGGCCGTCTTGGATTTCAACTTTACCTAGGAAGTTTAGACGTACACGAGAGTTGTCTTGTACTTTACCATCTTTCATAGATAGACGAGCTTCTGCACGGCCACCCATGTCTAGAGAAGTGCCGTCTTGGTTGTATAGCTCAGAAGCGTTAGCACCAGTTGCAAGAGCTGCAGCCGATACAGCAAGCGCGATCATAGTCTTGTTCATGTTATTAATTCCTAATTACTGTCCATAAAGGTTGTTATCAAGGATTTGAATCCTTTTTTGTATTGCTCGTATTAATCAAGCTTCATAATCAGGCTTAGAACATAAGCTAGAAACTTGCCAGAGCAATCCGTGGGGTACTTTTTACCCTTAAAGTTCCGCCGCAAGTTAGTAAAATGATATCAATAAAAATAATGAACAGTGTTTTATTGCTATTTTTATATTTTAAGTTTATGTTTTTATTTGGTTTTTATTTTTAATCGTAAACTTGGGTTTTTGCTTGTTTTTGTTTTTTTTAGGTTTTTATTTCGATACTTATTGATTGTGAAGTTAATATTCATTTTTGTGATGTGTGTAATTTAGACCTAGATAGCGGTTTTGTAATACAACGCTGAATAAAGGTGATTTAGCCACTAAGTTTGTTTACACTAAGCTAAATCGTTTTGTTCTAACTACCTAACCAACGAGGTTGGGTGGCTTTATTTTGGCTGAAGAAAACTTTCAGCATAGAGGTAGAAAATGGAAAAGGTTCCAATGACAGTACGTGGCGCACAGCAGCTACGTGAAGAACTAGAGCGCTTACTAAAACAGCGTCCAATCATTTCAGCAGCGATCGGTGAAGCTCGTGAACTGGGTGACTTAAAAGAGAACGCGGAATACCACGCTGCTCGTGAAGAGCAAGGTATCTGTGAAGCACAGATTCGTGATATCGAATACAAGCTATCTGTAGCGCAAATCATCGATGTTACACAAATGGAAAACACAGGTAAGATCATCTTCGGTACGACTGTAACGCTAATCGACGTAGATACAGATGAAGAAGTTCGCTACCAGATCGTTTCTGAAGATGAAGCGGACATCAAAACTGGCCGTATCTCTGTGAAGTCACCAATCGCTCGTGGTCTTATCGGTAAGATGGAAGGCGATGAAGTAATGATTTCAACGCCGGGTGGCGAGAAAGATTTTGAAATTGATAAAGTAGAATACATCTAATTTATCAGTCTCTAGATAGCAAAAAAGGTCGCAATTGCGACCTTTTTCTTTTCTAACGTAGTGATTAAACAAAGAGATTATCTCTGATATTTGAGATTGTCCCTGATATTTAAGCTTACTTACGTGGAATCTCGATTTTACGCTCTTCAGACTGGCGGAACAGCACAAGTACTTTACCGATAGTTTGTACTTTTTCTGCTTTAGTCTCACGTACAATGGCATCGATAATCAGTTGTTTAGTCTCACGATCTTCTGATGCAACTTTAATCTTGATCAGTTCGTGGTGGTCTAGAGCGATTTCGATTTCCGCTAGAACAGCTTCAGTAAGTCCATTTGCGCCCATTAGCACAACAGGTTTTAAACTGTGAGCTAGGCCCTTTAGATGCTGCTTTTGTTTGGTACTTAGGTTCATTACGCGGCCAATTTTCTTTACTATTAGGGTTGAAAAAACCTATTTTAACGCCATCTAAAGCTGAAGACTATAATTTATTCAGCAATTAGTACTTTCCTCCAATTTAGGTACCCAATGAGCAAACAGAAACATTCGGCCAGTTCAGGCCGTTGGTTGAAGGAACACTTCGACGACAAGTACGCGAATGAAGCCCGTAAGAAAGGCTACCGTTCACGTGCTTACTTCAAAATGGAAGAGATTCAAACTAAAGACAAATTGCTGTCTCCGGGCATGACAGTTGTCGATTTAGGGGCTGCGCCTGGCGGGTGGTCTCAATATGCTGCTAAGATTGTAGGTGACAGTGGTCAAATCATTGCATGTGACTTATTACCTATGGACCCAATCGCAGGTGTGAGCTTCTTGCAAGGGGACTTCAGAGAGGATGCGGTACTAGAAGCACTATTAGATAGGATCCAACCGGACATGGTGGACGTAGTAATGTCTGATATGGCTCCGAATATTGCAGGCAACAACTCTGTAGATCAACCAAGAGCTATGTATTTAGTTGAATTAGCATTGGATATGTGTCGACAAGTTCTAGCTACCAATGGTAGTTTTGTTGTTAAAGTATTCCAAGGCGAAGGGTTCGACCAATACGTTAAGGACGTTCGTGAGATGTTCAAAACGGTTAAAGTGAGAAAACCCGATTCTTCGCGAGCTCGTTCCCGTGAAGTGTTTATTGTAGCCACTGGTTACAAAGGTTAACGATTCTCTTAAATAGTGTGCGTTAACAATATAGCTACAGGTTACAAACTGTAGTACCCTACCTTTAATTACAATTAGTTATCGCGAGGCTGACACCTTGAGTGACATGGCAAAAAATTTAATTCTGTGGCTTGTTATTGCTGTAGTGTTGATGTCGGTATTCCAGAGCTTTGGCCCTGGTGAAAGTAACGGCAGAGCAGTAGATTACACCACGTTTGTACAGGAAGTTGGCCAAGGCCAGATTCAAGAGGCGCAGTTCAATAACAGCGAAATCACTTTCACACGTCGTGGCGGTGGTGCTAAGTACGTTACGTACATGCCTGTTTATGACCAGAAGCTGCTTGATGACTTAATTAATCAAAATGTAAAAGTTCAAGGTACACCACCTGAAGAGCAGAGCCTGCTTGGCACTATCTTCATCTCTTGGTTCCCAATGATCTTACTGATTGGTGTGTGGATTTTCTTCATGCGTCAAATGCAAGGCGGTGGCGGCGGTAAAGGCGCTATGTCTTTCGGTAAGAGCAAAGCTCGTATGATGAGCGAAGAGCAGATCAAAACGTTGTTTGCTGATGTTGCGGGTTGTGATGAAGCAAAAGAAGACGTGAAAGAGCTAGTTGATTACCTACGTGATCCAAGCCGATTCCAGAAACTGGGCGGTAAGATCCCAACTGGTATCCTACTTGTTGGTCCTCCAGGTACAGGTAAAACGCTACTTGCGAAAGCGATTGCAGGTGAAGCGAAAGTACCATTCTTCACTATCTCTGGTTCTGACTTCGTAGAAATGTTTGTTGGTGTTGGTGCATCTCGTGTGCGTGACATGTTTGAACAAGCGAAGAAAGCGGCACCTTGTATCATCTTCATCGATGAGATCGATGCGGTAGGTCGTCAGCGTGGTGCAGGTGTTGGTGGCGGTCACGATGAACGTGAACAAACATTGAACCAAATGCTTGTAGAGATGGATGGTTTCGAAGGTAACGAAGGTATTATTGTTATCGCTGCGACTAACCGTCCGGATGTACTTGACCCAGCACTACTTCGTCCTGGTCGTTTCGACCGTCAAGTTGTGGTTGGTCTGCCAGACGTACGTGGTCGTGAACAGATCCTTAAAGTTCACATGCGCAAAGTTCCTCTAGCAGGTGACGTAGAGCCATCATTGATTGCTCGTGGTACTCCAGGTTTCTCTGGTGCTGACCTCGCTAACCTAGTTAACGAAGCGGCACTATTCGCTGCTCGCGGTAACAAACGCAACGTATCTATGGTTGAGTTTGAACTAGCGAAAGACAAAATCATGATGGGTGCAGAACGTCGCTCTATGGTTATGTCGGAAGAGACGAAAGAGTCAACGGCATACCACGAAGCTGGTCACGCGATTGTTGGTCGCTTGGTACCTGAACATGATCCAGTGTACAAAGTGTCTATCATTCCACGTGGTCGTGCACTTGGTGTGACTATGTACCTACCAGAGCAAGATCGCGTAAGTATGTCTCGTCAACATCTAGAGTCTATGATTTCTAGTTTGTACGGTGGTCGTCTTGCTGAAGAACTTATCTACGGTAAAGACAAAGTATCGACTGGGGCTTCTAACGATATCGAACGTGCAACTGATATTGCGCGTAAGATGGTGACTCAGTGGGGCTTCTCCGAGAAGCTAGGTCCTCTTCTTTATGCTGAAGAAGAAGGCGAAGTATTCTTAGGTCGCAGTGTAAGTCAGACTAAACATGTTTCTGACGACACCACTAAGCTTATCGATGAAGAGATTCGTATTCTGATTGACCGCAACTACGCTCGTGCGCAGAAGATCCTTGAAGAGAACATGGATATCATGCACGCAATGAAAGATGCGCTTATGAAATACGAAACGATCGATGCAGGTCAAATCGATGACCTAATGGACCGTAAAGATACAATTCGTGAGCCTGCTGGTTGGGGCGACCAAGTAAAAGCTGAGCCTGCAAAGGAAGAGCCAAAAGCGGAAGCAAAACCAGAAGCTAAAGAAGAAGTGAAAGCTGAAGAAGCGAAAACGGACTCTGAAGATAGCGCGAATAAAGATTCTTAATCTGGAAATCGTAAATAAAAACCCTGAGTACTCGCTCAGGGTTTTTCTGTTTTTAGGCTAATGACCTGCGAAGAATGGAATTCATGTACTTAACAGCAAACAATAAGACGCTTATTCTCGACCGCCCACATGTGATGGGCATTCTAAATGTAACACCTGACTCTTTTTCGGATGGTGGTAAATACAACTCGCTTGATAACGCACTGGCTCAAGCACAAAAGATGATAGATGCTGGTGTATCAATTATTGATATCGGTGGTGAGTCGACTCGTCCAGGAGCGCCAGATGTAACGCTTGAAGAAGAGCTTGAGCGAGTGATCCCGGCCATTAAAGCCATTCGCGCACGTCACGATGTTTGGATCTCTATTGATACGAGTAAAGCCGAGGTGATGCGACAAGCCGTCGCTGCTGGCGCTGATTTGATAAATGATGTTCGTGCACTGCAAGAACCGGGTGCCCTTGAAGTTGCTGCCGAAGCGGGTGTGCCGATATGTTTAATGCATATGCAGGGGCAACCACGCACCATGCAAAGCAATCCAACCTATGATGACTTATTGCAAGATGTTTCTGATTTTCTTCAGGAGCGTATCGCAGCGTGTGAAGCCGCAGGAATATCAAAAGACAAGCTGATTCTGGACCCTGGTTTTGGTTTTGGTAAGACGCTTGAGCATAACTATCAGCTGCTGGCACATCTTGATAAGTTCCATACACTCGGTTTGCCGTTACTCGCAGGGATGTCTCGCAAGTCAATGATCTTTAAGTTGTTGGGCAAGAAACCAGCCGATTGTATGGTTGGTAGCGTAACTTGTGCTACGATTGCCGCCATGAAAGGGGCTCAGGTCATTCGAGTTCACGATGTAGAAGATACATTGGAAGCAATGCAAATTATTAAAATGATGAATAACAATCATTAAAAAAGATAGAAATATAATTAAGGAAAACAACATGTCTAATAAAAGACGTTACTTTGGTACAGATGGTGTACGCGGTAAGGTTGGTCAATACCCAATCACACCTGATTTTGTTCTAAAGCTTGGCTGGGCTGCGGGCCGTGTACTTGCAAAACAAGGCACAAAGAAAGTAATCATCGGTAAAGATACGCGTATCTCAGGTTACATGCTGGAATCAGCACTAGAAGCAGGCTTGGCTGCAGCGGGTTTGAAAGCGACTTTTACTGGTCCTATGCCAACCCCGGCAGTTGCTTACTTAACGCAAACTTTCCGTGCTGAAGCAGGTATTGTTATCTCTGCTTCTCACAACCCTTACTATGACAACGGTATCAAGTTCTTCTCTTCTGAAGGTACAAAACTGCCTGACGATATCGAGCTGGCGATTGAAGCTGAGCTGGACAAAGAAATCGAGTGTGTTGAATCAGCAGAACTTGGTAAAGCAACTCGCCTGAACGATGCTGCGGGTCGTTACATTGAGTTTTGTAAGAGCACTTTCCCGTCAGAGCTGAGCCTTGCAGGTAAGAAAATCGTTGTCGATTGTGCACACGGTGCGACTTACCACATTGCTCCTGCAGTATTCAGCGAGTTAGGTGCTGACGTTATTGCCATGGGTGTTGAACCTAACGGTACTAACATCAACCACGAAGTTGGTGCGACAGATGTTCGTGCTCTGCAAGCTCGTGTTGTTGAAGAGAAAGCAGACCTCGGCCTAGCGTTTGATGGTGACGGTGACCGTATCATCATGGTTGATGAACTGGGTAATAAAGTTGATGGCGACCAAATCGCTTACATCATTGCTCGTGACGCATTGCGTCGTGGCGAGTTAAAAGGCGGTGTTGTTGGTACGCTAATGACAAACCTTGGCATGGAAAATGGCCTGAAACAGCTAGGTATTCCATTTGTTCGTGCGGCTGTTGGTGACCGTTACGTAATGGAGCAGCTTCTTGCTAAAGGTTGGAAGATCGGTGCTGAAAACTCTGGTCACGTGATCCTGCTAGATAAAGTAACAACGGGTGATGCTATTGTTGCGGCATTGCAAGTACTGGCATCGGTTGTTGGTAGCGAAATGTCATTAAATGAGTTGTCTCAAGGTATGACGCTTTACCCGCAAGTACTTGAGAACGTACGCTTTAGTGGTGATTCAAACCCACTAGAAGCAGATGCAGTAAAACAGTCTGTTGCTGAAGTAGAAGCTGAGCTTGGCGAGAAAGGTCGAGTATTACTACGTAAATCAGGTACTGAGCCTCTATTACGTGTAATGGTGGAAGGCGAAGACGCTGAACTTGTACAAAACTCAGCACTTAAAATTGCCGAAGCAGTGAAAGCAAGCTGCTAAGTTACCTTTATCTAATTAACGAAAGTAGCTAAATAACGGAAACTGTAAAAAGGGCGACGCTTTACCTCTCTTTAGAGAAGGTTTTATTACGTTTTGCCCTTTTTTTGAGCGTTCGTTAGTCAAAGGCTTATTTTTTGGTAAATTCCGCTTGTCAGCGTACGTCGCATTCGCTAGTATTGCTCGGCCTTCAGTAAGGAGGTCGCTAGCCTTGTTCTGTATAACATGAATTTATGTCAATACTTAACGGCGCTGGCTCAACAATTTGGAACATAGGTGGAAAAATGTTTACAGTTCTACTTGTGATTTACCTGTTGGCAGCGCTTGGTGTAATTGGCCTAGTGTTAATTCAACAAGGTAAAGGCGCAGATATGGGAGCCTCTTTCGGTGCTGGCGCTTCAAACACTGTGTTTGGTGCTAGTGGCTCAGGAAATTTCCTAACCCGAATGACTGCAATTTTTGCAACTACATTTTTTATCCTTAGCTTAGTGCTTGGTAATATGTCTACACATAAAACTGAGTCACAATGGGTAGACCCTACACAAGGTCAAGTTATCCAACAAGCTGAAGATGCAGTGAGTGAAGTTCCGGCGCAAGGCGACGAAATTCCACAATAATCTGAAAGATTTGATGCCGAGATGGTGAAATTGGTAGACACGCCAGCATGAGGTGCTGGTGCCTTTGGTGTGAGGGTTCGAGTCCCTCTCTCGGCACCATTGTTTACAAACTTGTAAAACATCTTGTTGGGCGTATAATGCTCGCAAGTCGGACGCGGGATGGAGCAGCTTGGTAGCTCGTCGGGCTCATAACCCGAAGGTCGTCGGTTCAAATCCGGCTCCCGCAACCAATTTTAAGTGCTATATTTAGTCTTGATTGGTAGCAAGTTTGCACAGTGTGAACCTCACTGTGAACTAAGTGCAGTAACTCATTTTATGAAGGCGCTTAGTATATAAGGGTCCAGCAACAAAAACCCCGGCTTATACGGGGTTTTTTGTTATCTAAGCATTTGTAAATGCTATTAGATAATGTTTGCTTGGAATTTAAATTGGGCTTTGAGCCCTTTTTTTGTTTCTGGAGTGGTTAAATGACTGGTTTAGAAAGACAACTTACTGAAATGCTTGAAGCTCCAGTAGCAGCATCAGGTTATGAGTTAGTTGGATTAGAATTTATTCGTGCGGGTGAGCACTCAACGCTACGTATTTACATCGATTCACCAAACGGTATCAATGTGGATGACTGTGCAGAAGTAAGTCACCAAGTAAGTGCCGTAATGGACGTTGAAGATCCAATTTCAGTGGCTTATAACCTTGAAGTGTCTTCACCAGGTTTAGAAAGACCACTGTTCAAAGCAGAGCATTACCAACAATTTATTGGTCACGAGGTAAGCATCGTTTTGAAAATGGCTGTCGGCAACCGTCGTAAATGGAAAGGTGATATCCAATCTATTGAAGGCGAAACCGTAACAGTATTGGTTGAAGGGCAACAAGAAGAATTCGCCCTCAGCAATATTTCAAAAGCGAACCTGATCCCTAAATTTTAGTTCTCCCTGAGAGAAGAGCTTAAGAGGCTAGATTAATGAACAAAGAAATTTTGGCGGTAGTAGAAGCTGTTTCTAACGAGAAAGCAGTTCCTCGTGAGCGTATTTTTGAAGCGCTTGAAATCGCGCTTGCTACAGCAACGAAAAAGAAAAGCGAATTCGAAATCGAAGTTCGCGTAGAGATCGACCGTAAGACCGGTGATTTCCAAACTTTCCGTCGTTGGGAAGCTGTAGAAGAAGTTGAGAATCCAACAAAAGAGATCTCTCTAGAAGCAGCACAGTTCGAAGACGAAACAATCGAACTTGGTGGTTTCATCGAAGACGAGATTGAGTCTGTAACATTTGACCGTATTACGACTCAAACTGCTAAGCAAGTTATCGTACAGAAAGTACGTGAAGCTGAGCGTGCACAAATCGTTGAGCAGTTCATCGACAACGAAGGCGAGCTAGTAACAGGCGTAGTTAAGAAAGTTAACCGCGATACTATCATCCTAGACCTAGGTAACAACGCTGAAGCCGTAATCCTACGTGATGACCAACTTCCTCGTGAAAACTTCCGTCCAGGCGACCGTGTACGTGGTCTTCTTTACAAAGTTGCACCTGAAGCGCGTGGTTTCCAACTGTTCATCACTCGTTCTAAGCCAGAAATGCTTGCTGAGCTATTCCGAGTAGAAGTACCAGAGATCGGTGAAGAGCTGATTGAACTAAAAGGTGCTGCACGTGATGCAGGTTCTCGTGCTAAAATCGCTGTGAAAACAAACGACAAGCGCATTGACCCAGTAGGTGCGTGTGTTGGTATGCGTGGTGCACGTGTACAAGCGGTATCAAGCGAACTTGGCGGTGAGCGTATCGATATCGTGCTTTGGGACGATAACCCAGCACAATTTGTTATCAACGCAATGGCTCCAGCTGATGTTGCTTCTATCATCGTTGATGAAGATGCACACTCAATGGACATCGCTGTTGAAGCAGACAACCTAGCGCAAGCTATCGGCCGTAGCGGTCAAAACGTTCGTCTAGCATCTCAACTGACTGGTTGGGAACTGAACGTAATGACAGTTGAAGACCTTCAGAAGAAACACCAAGAAGAAGCTGTTGCTTCTATTGAAAACTTCATGAAGCACCTAGACATCGAAGAAGACTTCGCTCAAATGCTTGTTGAAGAAGGTTTCTCTACGCTAGAAGAAGTCGCTTACGTACCAGTAAACGAGCTTCTAGAGATTGATGGTCTAGACGAAGACATCGTAGAAGAGCTACGTAGCCGCGCTAAAGATGCTCTAACAACGCTAGCACTAGCGAAAGAAGAGACATTTGACGGTGTTGAGCCAGCAGAAGACCTTCTAGCACTTGAAGGCCTGGAACGCGAAATGGCGTACAAACTGGCAGCGAAAGGTGTAGCAACATTAGAAGACCTAGCTGACCAAGGCGTTGATGAACTAGAAGGCATTGAAGACCTAACTGCAGAGCGTGCGGGCGAGCTAATCATGGCTGCACGTAACATCTGTTGGTTCGGCGACGAAGAATAATTCAGCAAGGAGAGAAAGCGGTATGACACAATTAACAGTTAAAGCACTGAGTGAAGAGATTGGTACGCCAGTTGACCGCTTAATTGAACAACTTGCTGATGCAGGCATGAAGAAAACAGGGTCGGATCAAGTTACTGATTCAGAGAAGCAAGCATTACTAACGCATCTTAAGAAAGAGCATGGTGATACATCTGGTGAGGCAGAACCGACTCGTTTAACTCTTCAACGCAAGACCCGCAGCACGCTAAGTGTTGCCGCTGGAGGCGGTAAGAGTAAGGATGTTCAAGTAGAGGTACGCAAGAAGCGTACTTACGTGAAGCGCAGCGCTATTGAAGATGAAGCGAAACGTGAAGCTGAGGAAGCAGCGAAGCGTGAAGCTGAAGAGAAAGCACGTCGTGAAGCTGAAGAGCAAGCGAAACGTGAAGCTGCAGAGAAAGCACAGCGCGAAGCTGAAGAGAAGGCAAAACGTGAAGCGGACGCAAAACGTGAAGCTGAAGAAAAAGCAAAACGCGCACAAGCTGATAAGGCTAAAAAAGACATGAATGCAAAAAATGCAGACGCTAACGCACAAGCGAAAAAAGAAGCGGATGAACTAAAAGCTCGTCAAGAGCAAGAAGCACAGCGTAAAGCTGAAGCTGAAGCGGCGAAGCTAGTTGAAGAAGCACGTAAACTAGCAGAAGAGAACGAAGCGCGCTGGTCTGAAGAAGAGCAGAAGAAGCAAGAGCAAGAGAAGTCTGCGGACTACCATGTGACAACTTCTACGTACGCTCGTGAAGCGGAAGATGCAGCTGACCAGAAAGAAGAGAAGGCGCCTCGTCGTCGCAAGAAGAAGCCAGCTGACAAGCAAGCTGCTAACAACCGTGGTGGTCGTAACCAACGTGGTCGTGGCGGTAAAGGTAAACTGGCTAAACCAACTTCAATGCAACAGGGCTTCGATAAGACAGCATCTGTAGCGAAAGCTGACGTTGTTATCGGTGAAACTATCGTTGTTTCTGAACTAGCTAGCAAAATGGCTGTTAAAGCAACTGAAGTTATCAAAGTAATGATGAAGATGGGCGCTATGGCGACTATCAACCAAGTGATCGACCAAGAGACAGCACAACTTGTTGCTGAAGAGATGGGTCACAAGGTTATCCTTCGTAAAGAAAACGAGCTGGAAGAAGCGGTACTAAACGACCGTGACAACAACGCTGAAGCGGTTCCACGTGCTCCTGTTGTAACTATCATGGGCCACGTTGACCACGGTAAAACGTCTACACTTGACTACATCCGTAAAGCTCACGTTGCTTCAGGCGAAGCGGGCGGTATCACGCAGCACATCGGTGCATACCACGTTGAAACTGAAAACGGCATGATCACTTTCCTTGATACTCCTGGACACGCGGCATTTACAGCAATGCGTGCTCGTGGTGCTCAAGCGACAGATATCGTTGTTCTAGTAGTAGCAGCAGACGATGGCGTAATGCCACAAACGATCGAAGCGATCCAGCACGCGAAAGCAGCTGAAGTACCGCTAATCGTTGCTGTAAACAAGATCGATAAAGAAGACGCTAACCCAGACAACGTTAAGAACGAGCTGGCACAGTACGACGTTATCCCTGAAGAGTGGGGCGGTGAGAACATGTTCGTTCACATCTCTGCGAAACAAGGTACTAACATCGAAGGTCTTCTAGAGACTATCCTTCTACAATCTGAAGTTCTTGAGCTTACAGCAGTAGAAGAAGGCATGGCATCTGGTGTGGTTGTAGAATCTCGTCTAGATAAAGGCCGTGGTCCAGTTGCTACTGTACTTGTACAGTCTGGTACTCTAAACAAGGGCGACATCGTTCTTTGTGGTCAAGAGTACGGCCGTGTTCGTGCAATGCGCGATGAGAACGGTCAAGAAGTAACATCTGCAGGTCCATCTATCCCAGTAGAGATCCTAGGTCTTTCTGGTGTACCTGCATCTGGTGACGAAGCAACAGTTGTACGTGATGAGCGTAAAGCACGTGAAGTAGCGAACTACCGTCAAGGTAAATTCCGTGATGTGAAACTAGCACGTCAACAGAAAGCGAAACTTGAGAACATGTTCTCTAACATGGCTGCTGGTGAAGTTGCTGAGCTTAACGTTGTTCTTAAGGCGGACGTACAAGGTTCTGTAGAGGCTATCGCAGACTCTCTACTGAAACTGTCTACTGACGAAGTTAAAGTGAACATCGTAGGTTCTGGTGTTGGTGGTATTACAGAAACTGATGCAGTACTTGCAGCAGCATCTAACGCTATCATCCTAGGCTTCAACGTTCGTGCAGACGCGACGGCTCGTCGTACTGTTGAGAACGAAAACCTAGACCTACGTTACTACTCAATCATCTACCAACTGATCGACGAAGTGAAACAGGCGATGGGCGGTATGCTTGCTCCTGAGTTCAAACAAGAGATCATCGGTCTTGCTCAAGTACGTGACGTGTTTAAGTCGCCTAAGCTTGGTGCAATCGCAGGTTGTATGGTTACTGAAGGTACGATCAAGCGTAACAACCCAATCCGCGTACTACGCGACAACGTTGTTATCTACGAAGGTGAACTAGAGTCACTACGTCGCTTTAAAGATGACGTACAAGAAGTTAAGAATGGCTACGAGTGTGGTATCGGCGTTAAGAACTACAATGACGTTCGCGTTGGTGACCAAATCGAAGTATTCGAAATCGTTGAAGTTAAGCGTACTCTAGACTAATCAGTCCGCTGACTCGACATATTGACTAAGGTTACTAACATTACTGGTATAGGTAAGTGGTAATCGGTTGTTGAATACACCATGGGGGGCTGGTTATTACCAAGCCCCCCATCTTTCTAAGTGAGAAAAGAAAATGTCAAAAGAATTTAGCCGCACGCAGCGCGTGTCTCAGCAACTACAGAAAGAGCTAGCAATCATGCTACAACGTGAAGTTCGTGACTCACGTATCGGTATGGTAACTATCTCTGATGTAGAGGTTTCTCGTGACCTTGCTTACGCAAAAGTATTCGTTACTTTCCTATGTGTGGGCGAGCAAACACCAGAGTCGAGCCTAGCTGCACTGAAAGAGCACGAGCCTCAACTGCGTATGATGCTAGGTAAGCGTATCCGCCTACGCCTAACACCAGAAATTCGTTTCACTTACGACAACACTTTGGTTGAAGGTATGCGTATGTCTAACCTAGTGTCTGAAGTGGTAAGCGAGGACAAGCGTAAGCAGCAAGCTGCTGGCCGTGATGAGTCTACTTCGGAAGGTGAAGAGTAATGGCTCGCCGTCGTAAAGGTCGCCCAATTAACGGGGTTATTTTATTAGATAAGCCGACAGGCATCTCATCGAATGACGCACTGCAGAAAGTAAAGCGTATTTACTTTGCAGAGAAAGCAGGGCACACCGGTGCTCTGGATCCTCTTGCGACAGGCATGCTGCCAATCTGTTTAGGTGAGGCAACCAAGTTTTCTCAGTTTCTATTAGATTCTGATAAGCGCTACGTTGTGATCGCTAAGCTAGGTGAGCGTACCAACACTTCTGACTCTGATGGTGAAGTGGTTGAAACTCGTGAAGTGAATGTCACTCGCGAACAGCTTGAGCGTTGCATTGAGAGCTTCAAGGGTGAAACTGACCAAGTTCCATCAATGTTCTCTGCGTTAAAGTATCAAGGTAAGCCTTTGTATGAATACGCGCGTGCAGGCATCGAGGTACCACGTGAATCTCGTAAGATCACGGTTTACTCTATCGATCTACTTCGCTTTGAAGGTGATGAAGTGGAGATGGAAGTGCACTGTTCAAAAGGCACTTACATCCGTACCATCACTGACGATCTGGGCGAAATGCTAGGCTGTGGGGCGCACGTAACCATGCTGCGTCGTACCGGTGTTGCAAAATACCCATACGAGCGCATGGTAACGCTAGAGCAACTGAATGAGATCCTAGAGCAAGCTCAACAGCAAGACATTGCACCAAAAGAGCTGCTTGATCCACTGTTGATGCCAATGGACACTGCAGTAGAAGATCTACCAGAAGTGAATCTGAATGCGGAGCTGACTGATTTAGTTCAGCACGGTATGCCAGTACAAGTTGCCGGTGCACCAGCAGAAGGCACAGTGCGTATGACAAGTGGTGAAGAGAAGCTGTTTGTTGGTGTAGCTCAGATCGATAATGATGGTCGCGTAGCACCAAAACGCTTGGTGGTTTTCCGTGAAGAAGAGCCGCAAGCGTAATCAAGATTAAACGCAATCTTTGCTTATAAGTCGTGAAAAGCAGAAGTCCAATTTAGGCCTTCTGCTTTTTTGTTTTCGTTCAGTGAGATCGCGATAGATTGTTATTGCACCACTAGGCAAACTTCCCTATAATCCACGGCTCGCGTAGCGGCTGAATCAGAGATTGGCTGCTACAAATATCAAACTACTCTTATCAGGAGAGAATTATGTCTCTGAATGCAGAAACTAAAGCAGCAATCGTTGCAGAATACGCGCGCTCTGAAGGCGACACAGGTTCACCAGAAGTACAAGTAGCTCTACTTACTGCTTCTATCAACCACCTACAAGGTCACTTCAAAGCTCACAAAGGTGATCACCACAGCCGTCGTGGTCTTCTACGTATGGTTTCTAGCCGTCGTAAGCTTCTAGACTACCTAAAAGGTAAAGATCTTGGTCGTTACCAAGAGCTTATCAAGCGTCTAGGTCTACGTCGCTAATCAAATCTCGAATTTGATGAAAGAGCCTCAGCAATTGCTGAGGCTTTTTTTATGTCTGAAATATCGTCACAACTCAGAGAAAAGTACCCGTTATGTGTGCTGTAAACTCGTTTTTTGGCTCTGAAAATGTCTCTTGTCAGAAAAATAGTTTATACTCTTGCACGCCAGTAATTCTATGAAACTCTGGCACTTCACTTTACTCAACAATGACAGTCACAGATGTCGGCCAATAGGTCGCGACTATTAAAAACAGATGAGCGTAATACGTCGTTCTTTTTCGTCTTTTTTTACTAGTCGCGATTAGTCATTGCGGAGTACCCATTCACTTATTCTAAAGAGCAATCTTTAGATGAAGGAAATACAATGTTTGAAAAACCAGTTGTAAAAACGTTTCAGTACGGTAACCACACCGTAACTCTAGAAACAGGTGTTATTGCACGTCAAGCTACTGCTGCAGTAATGGTAACAATGGACGATACGTCTGTATTCGTATCTGTTGTTGGTAAAAAAGAAGCGGTTGAAGGTCAAGACTTCTTCCCACTAACAGTTAACTACCAAGAGCGTACATACGCTGCAGGTAAGATCCCTGGTGGCTTCTTCAAGCGTGAAGGTCGTCCATCTGAAGGTGAAACGCTAACGGCTCGTCTAATCGACCGTCCAATCCGTCCACTTTTCCCAGATGCATTCAAAAACGAAGTACAAGTTATCGCAACGGTAGTATCTGTTAACCCAGATGTTCAACCTGATATCGTAACTATGATCGGTACTTCTGCGGCGCTAGCTATCTCTGGTATTCCGTTCAACGGTCCTATCGGTGCTGCACGTGTTGGTCACATCGACGGTCAACTAGTACTTAACCCAAGCAACACAGAGCTAGAAGTTTCTAAGCTAGACCTAGTTGTTGCGGGTACTGAATCTGCAGTACTAATGGTTGAGTCAGAAGCTGACAACCTAACTGAAGAAGAAATGCTATCAGCGGTTGTTTACGGCCACGACCAACAACAAACAGTGATCAACGCAATCAACGAGTTTGCTGCTGAAGTTGCGACTCCTGCTTGGGATTGGGTTGCTCCAGAAGAGAACACAGCACTTGTAAACAAGATCGCTGAACTGGCTGAAACTAAGCTTGTTGAAGCTTACCAAATCACTGAGAAGATGGCTCGTTACGACCGCATCCACGAGATCGCTGGTGAAGTAAACGAAGTGCTACTTGCTGAAGATCCAGAAGCGAACACAAAAGAAATCCACACTATCTTCCACGATCTAGAGAAGACAGTTGTACGTCGTAGCATCATCGCGGGTAACCCACGTATCGATGGTCGCGAAAAAGACATGGTTCGTGCTCTAGACGTACGTACTGGTGTTCTTCCTCGTACACACGGTTCATCACTATTTACACGTGGCGAAACTCAGGCTCTAGTAACTGCGACTCTAGGTACGCAGCGTGATGCTCAAATCATCGACGAGCTAACAGGTGAGCGTAAAGATCACTTCCTACTACACTACAACTTCCCTCCATACTGTGTTGGTGAAACTGGTTTTGTAGGTTCTCCTAAGCGTCGTGAAATCGGTCACGGTAAACTGGCTAAACGCGGTATCGCAGCAGTAATGCCTTCTGTTGATGAATTCCCATACACAGTACGTGTTGTATCGGAAATCACTGAATCTAACGGTTCTTCTTCAATGGCTTCTGTATGTGGTACTTCTCTTGCTCTTATGGATGCAGGTGTGCCAATCAAGTCTTCTGTTGCGGGTATCGCAATGGGTCTTGTTAAAGAAGGCGACGACTTCGTTGTTCTTTCTGACATCCTTGGTGACGAAGACCACCTAGGTGACATGGACTTTAAAGTAGCGGGTACTAACACTGGTATCACAGCACTTCAAATGGACATCAAGATCGAAGGTATCACTAAAGAGATCATGCAAATTGCGCTTAACCAAGCTCAAGGTGCACGTAAGCACATCCTATCTGTAATGGATGAAGCTATCTCTGGTGCTCGTGAAGATATCTCTGAGTTCGCTCCGCGTATTCACACAATGAAGATCAGCGCTGAGAAGATCAAAGACGTTATCGGTAAAGGTGGTGCAGTTATCCGTGCTCTAACTGAAGAGACGGGTACAACTATCGAAATCGATGACGACGGTACAATCAAGATTGCTGCAACTGAAGGTACAGCTGCGAAAGAAGCAATCCGTCGTATCGAAGAGATCACAGCAGAAGTTGAAGTTGGCCGCATCTACCAAGGTAAGGTTGCGCGTCTAGCAGACTTCGGTGCATTCGTTACTATCCTTCCAGGTAAAGATGGTCTAGTACACATCTCTCAAATCGCTGACAAGCGCGTTGAGAAAGTGTCTGACTACCTAACTGAAGGTCAAGAAGTTCCTGTTAAGGTTCTTGAAATCGACCGTCAAGGCCGTGTACGTCTAAGCATGAAAGAAGCAGTTGAAACGCCAGCTGAAGGCGAAGCTCCTGCTGCTGAGTAATTCTCAGTAAAATGATGGAACTATCGCTTTTTAGTGATTTCTAACCCATCATTAACAAAGCATGTTATAAAGGGAGCACATCGCTCCCTTTTTTATTGCGGTCATAACAGGAGTAAGTATTTGTGAAATGGTTTCAAACCGCGAGTCTGTCTCTGCTGCTTGTTTTAACAGGTTGTGCATCGACAATGGACAGTTCAGCTCAGCGCTGGGTCTACCCACCTATGGCAGTGCCACTGCAGCCGAGTGTGCAGCAAGAAGTTCAGATAGCTCGTTTATCTCAATTGTTACAAAGACCTGACCTTGGTGATGACGTTCGAGCTAAGATGCTATTTGAACGCGGCAACTATTACGACAGCGTCGGATTGCGTGATCTCGCTCGACTCGATTTTAATCAGTCTTTGTCTTTGAATCCGGCACAACCTGACATCTTTAATCTATTGGGTGTTTACTTTACCCAAGTGGGTGAGTTTGATGCGGCTTATGAATCTTTCGATTCAACATTAGAGCTTGACCCAAGCAACTCATACGCAGAACGTAACCGTGCTATTGCTCTTTATTATGGCGAGCGCTACGAACTGTCAAATGAAGAGATGCTTAAGCACTATAATGATGATCCAAGTGACCCATTCCGTGCGCTATGGCTTTACATCATCCAGAGTGAACTGACGCCAGAACAAGCACTAAAAGATTTGCAATCACGCTACCAAGGGCGTGATGAGCAATGGGGCTGGGTGCTGGTTGCGATTATGCTCGATGAGATTTCAGAAGAGCAGGCTTTTAAAGCGATCTTAAGTGGTACGCGTGATAATACTTTACTGGCTCAACGCCTCACTGAAACCTACTTCTATTTGGGCAAGCGATATCACTTGCGTGGTGGGCGTGAAGACTACGCGAATGCGATCTCACTCTATAAGCTAGCAGTCTCGTTTAATGTCTATGAGTATGTGGAGCATCGATACGCTTTTCTTGAGCTTGGTCGAATCTTCATGGACCTTAAGGAAGAGCGTCTAGCACAAGCTAAGTTAGACCAAGCGAAAGCTGAAGAGAACTAAGTGACCCTCTAAATAACAATCAAGCCGCTCTTATGAGCGGCTTTTTTGTGTGGCACATCTTTTCTGGTTGCAATTCAACCAATGAAGATTAAAATAGTTAGTATTGCTAATTAAATATGGGTTGTTCGAAGAACTGTGTTGAATGAGAACCTAGAAAAGATCGAGCGATTTGCGTCGAAAATATGGCGAACGCAGTCGAAAGAGGATCCAATTGGTCAGCTTAGCTTTAATGAGTATGATTACCTCAAGGTCATTGAGGCGGCTAAAGAGCCCATTCGATTAACGGACCTTGCAGAAGAAATGCAAGTGACTAAACCTTCTGCGACCACTATGGTACAGCGCTTAGAGCGAAAAGGACTAGTAGAGCGACGCCCGAGCTCTGAAGATGCACGTTCGAAGCTAGTTGTACTCACAGCAAAAGCTGAAACGGGCTTAGAGGAAGAGAGTAAGATCTATCAGGTTATGGCAAACACATTAGAGAGCCAGTTAAGCGAGCAAGAAATAGAGCAGCTGAACTTATTGTTGAATAAGGCCTTAAAGTAAAAATTTGATAATTTAGTTAGCCTGGTTAACTAAGTGGTCGAAAGGATGAGCGCAGGTTTCAAGGACAACAGAAACGTCATCACTCACTGGTTATAGTGAGATAACAGTAGAAAGTAAGAGTAGAAGATGAGTCAGTCAATCAGTCGTCAATTTTGGCGCTATACAATCCCAACCGTGGCTGCAATGTTGGTCAATGGTTTATACCAAGTGGTTGATGGTATTTTCATTGGTCGTTTTGTTGGTGCCGATGGCCTTGCCGGTATCAACGTGGCTTGGCCGGTGATCGGTTCGATCCTCGGTCTAGGCATGCTTGTTGGTGTAGGTACAGGCGCTTTAGTCTCGATTCGCCAGGGGGAAAAAGATACCCAGGGGGCTAAACAGATCCTCGCCACTGGTCTTACTCTATTATTGGCATTGACGCCGTTAGTTGCTAGCGTTCTTTTCTTCTTTGCAGACGATTTTTTGCGTTGGCAGGGGGCAGAAGGGAGAGTGTTTGATCTTGGCTTACAGTACCTACAGATTCTGATTGTGGGCAGTGTCTTTACCTTGGGTTCTATTGCGATGCCGTTCTTGCTCCGCAATGACGATAGTCCAAATTTAGCCACTATTTTGATGGTAGTTGGTGCGGTGATTAATATTGTGCTCGACTATCTGTTTATCGCATGGCTGAACTGGGAACTGACAGGTGCTGCTTTAGCAACGGCAATCGCACAACTAGTAGTAACAGGTCTAGGTTTAGCTTATTTCTTCTCACGCAGAGCGAATCTGCGTCTACGTTGGAGTGAGCTGAGACTTAAGCTTGATGTGATTCCACAGATCTTCGCTATCGGTACGTCGAGCTTCTTTATGTACGCTTATGGCTCGATGATGGTGGCGCTACATAACGCGTTGTTTGCACAATATGGTAACCAATTGATGATTGGTGCGTATGCGATTCTCGGCTACATCGTGACGGTTTACTACCTCACAGCAGAGGGGATCGCCAATGGCATGCAACCTCTAGTGAGTTATAACCATGGTGCTAAGCGTCACGACAACATTCGTCAGCTGCTTAAGATTGCGATGGTGAGTTCAGTCTCTGTGGGTATGCTCTTTATTGTTCTGTTGAACATCTTCCCGAGAGAGTTTGTATCGGTGTTTAACTCAGAAGACCCACAACTTGTCGAGTATACGGTACTAGGGATTAGACTGCATATGTTCGCTCTTGCGCTTGATGGCTTCTTGGTCGTCGCTGGTGCTTACTATCAAGCAGTAAACAAAGGCAGCAAAGCGATGTTCGTAACGGTAGGTAATATGCTGATTCAACTGCCTTTCTTGTACATTATGCCGAAGCTATTCGGTGTGCCGGGGATCTGGATTGCTTATCCACTGTCGAACATCGCGCTGAGTGTGGTGGTGATTCTGATGTTGGTGAAAGATGTAAAGAAGCTCAATGCACAGCCGCTGCAGACAGCAACAGCGTAATGAATTAAGAGTCAATTGATAAAGAAAAGGTCTAGCAACTGCTAGACCTTTTTTGTATTTGGGGCTTAGCTTAGATGTTTTTTACTTCCAAGCCAGCGAGCTGGTGCCAGTAACCGTTACATTGGCGGTCAGCAATCTGAATTGGGTTCTCACCTTTTTCATTGGCTCTAAAGTTATTGAGCTCAGAGAAGGTATCAATGCCCAATGGGCTTAAACGAACCACATCAACCAAATCATGCATATTCGGCAGATCATTGATCAGGTTGTAGCAGTAACCTGACTGGGTTTGAATGCCGTTTAGGTTGAAGACGGATTGCCCCTCTTGGCTCTCTACTTGAAGACCGGTTGGGTACTTGATACAGCAGGTCTCGCAATCGTCCTTCGCTTTGTTCTCAGCGCGAGCCGTAAAGCAACGTGCAGAATAAGCCAAAGGCAGGTAGCCGTGGCTGAAGACCTCCACTTCAAACTTATTACGAATGTTGAGCTCTTCACACTGAGTCATCACGTTTGATAACCACTCACGAGACAACTCAACAGGCATACACCAACGAGTCATGCCCTGCTTAAGAAACAGGTTCAGCGTGTGCGCGTTGTAGGTGTTGACCGCTGGGCCAACTACGAATGGAACCTTACTTTCACTCGCAAG
Organism: Vibrio sp. D420a; assembly: GCF_030248625.1. Taxonomy (NCBI): domain Bacteria; kingdom Pseudomonadati; phylum Pseudomonadota; class Gammaproteobacteria; order Vibrionales; family Vibrionaceae; genus Vibrio; species Vibrio sp. D420a. The sequence goes on from NZ_JAHGAN010000014.1 coordinate 84,030, forward strand.
CTGAATGGCCGATACATCATTGGCTTCAATTGCAAAGTCGCCATTGTCGACGTACTTTTTCATGATGTTTACTTCGCTTGGTGCCTCCAAAAGCGCCATAGTCGATAGTACGACTTGCTTGCCTGAAGCTGAAAGTTCTTTGGCGATATCCAACCAGTGCTTTGCTTTCATCTCGCGGCGTTTTGAACAGACCGCTTCACCAAGGTAGATGATGTCAGCCGAGCTTGTCTTAGCTTGCTCGTAGAAGCTCTCTACGTCTTGTTTTGGCCAAAAATAGAGTAGTGGGCCTAATGCGTATTTCATTGTGTTCTCCATCAATCCTATTGCCATTTACGGTGGTAAGCACCAAGCGTGGTTTGTGTACCTTCAGATACGTTCGCTAGAGCAGCATTCCAAGCAGCTTCAACTTGGTAAGCCTCTGGGTTTGCTTGGTAACGATCAATGGCAGCGCGCCAAGTGCGAGTCACTTGTTCTACGTAAGCTGGGCTACGTTGACGGCCTTCGATTTTTACTGACGCTACGTTAGCTGCGAACAGCTCTGGCAGCATCGATAAGGTGTTTAGGCTGGTTGGTTCTTCTAGGGCGTGATAACGCTTACGTTCGCCTTCGATTTCAGCTTCGAAGCGGCCCTTACACAGGGTAGGGTAGCCAGCGTTTTCACCTTGTGCGTACTTGTCGATCAAGATTTCATTGAGGCGAGACTCAAGCCCGGTTTCGGTCTCTTGCCAGCGTACGTATTTCGCTGGAGAACAGGCGCCTACTGTATTTGGAGATTCACCCGTCATGTAAGATGAGAGGTAACAGCGACCCTCTGCCATGATGCACAGGCTACCGAAGGCAAATACCTCAAGGTCTACATCTGAAGAGATATTGCGAGACAGCTGTTTTACTTGGTGAATAGAGAGTACGCGTGGCAGTACCACACGCTTCACGTTGAAGTTTTTGTGGTAGAAATCAATGGCTGCAGCGTTGGTCGCTGAAGCTTGTACCGATAGGTGTAACTCCATATGCGGGTACTTATTCGCTGCGTACTCAAGAACAGCAATGTCCGCCACGATCAGCGCATCCACACCTAATGCAGCGGCTTGGTCAACAGCATTGGTCCAACGTTCAAAACCATTAGGGTGAGCGAATGTGTTGAGTGCGATATGAATTTTTTTCTTGCGGTCGTGGACGTATTCAACGGCACGATCTAGCTTCTTGCCAGAGAAGTTCAAGCCAGCAAAGTGGCGTGCATTAGTGTCGTCTTTGAATCCGATGTAGACAGCATCCGCACCACAGTCAATGGCTGTTTTCAAAGCAGGTAAGTTTCCTGCTGGGCATAAGAGTTCCATTTGCTCACTACCAGTAGATAAATTTGAAGCGAGCATTTTATGAAGAAATGTGAACGTCAGAATTGATGTAAGGCAGGTTTAGTCGGATAAATCCGCTTTTACTCCGTTTGTGGTAGAGCAAAACCATAAAAAATGGTGGGCTAGTTTTTATGGCGACGGTTCTGGGCAAAGAGCTCCTCAACTTCCTGTTTTGGTTGAGGTCGATAGAAATGGAAGCCCTGAATTGAGCTACAGTTGAGATTCGAGAGCAGTGTCGCTTGTTCGCTAGTTTCAACACCTTCAGCAACAACAGTCAGGTTGAGAGATTTACCGAGGTTGATGATGTTCTCAATCACCGTGACTTGCTTTGGCAGGGTATCAATGTCGGTGATGAAGGCGCGGTCTATCTTCAACTCGTCGATTGGGAAACGAGCCAAGTAAGAAAGCGATGAATAACCGGTACCGAAGTCATCGATCGAAAGGGCAAAGCCAAGTTTCTTGATGGCGTTAAGCATCTGAAGCGTGTGTTCGCTGTCACTCATCACCGCACTTTCGGTTAACTCGAAGGTGATAGCGCTTGGGTCTAGCTCTGTAGTTCGTAGCAGCTTTTCCATGTAGTCGATCAGTTTAGGGTTACCAAATTGCTCAGGGGAAAGGTTGATCGCTACGCGCCCAGGAAGGATTCCTTGAATCTTCCAACGTTTAACTGTTGCAAACACCTCACGCATCACCACTCGGCCTAGCTGTTCAATCAAACCCGCGCGCTCGGCAACTGGGATAAAGGCAGCAGGGCTAATGTAACCTTCGACTGGGTGTTTCCAGCGTACCAAGGCTTCAGCACCATTGATGGTGAAGTCACGGGCGTTGACCTTAGGTTGATACCAAACCTCTAGACCATTTTGCTGCAGTGCTTTCTGAAGTTCGATTTCAAGCCAAAGACGCATACGAGCCTCTTTGTTCATCTGCTCATTGAACTTAATTAAGCGGTTACGGCCTCGGTCTTTGGCTTCATACATCGCAGTATCGGCATTTTGCAGCAAGATACGTGCATCGGTACCATCTTGAGGAAAGCTGACACTACCAATGGAGCAAGCCAAGCGTTTGCTAAAATGGTGAAGATCGAACGGCTGATTGATCAGAGCAATGATCTTTTCAGCTAGGGCTTCAACGGTTTTTTTGTGTTCTGGCTCTGGCAAGATGATACCAAATTCATCGCCACCCAAATGACCTACTACCGCGCGTCTTGGTAATAGACGCTTAAGGCGAGATGCGACCTCTTTAATCACCTTGTCACCGATGTGATGACCCAGTGAGTCATTGATATTTTTGAAGTTATCAATATCTAGGTACAACATCACCGCTGGCGTCTCATTATGAATAAACTGCTCTAAACGTTTGGTGAACCCAACACGGTTATACAGCTTAGTCAGGTCGTCAATGTAGGCATCTTCATTAACGTTGGTGGTGAGGGTTTTGGGTGCTTCTTGCGCGTCTTGAATCAGGACTAATTGGGTAGTGCTTCCCAACAGGGCCGTTGAATCAATATGCAATTGAACCTTACGCTCAAAACCGCAGCGCGCGCCAGTTAAGCAAACCAAACCAGACTCAGAAACAATAGAGCTGAGCTTATTGCTGAAGACTGTTTTGGTTTGCTCATCAATGAATAGGCGTCCTAGCTCTTCGCCAAGTAACTCTGATGGAGAGTTAAAGCCGAGCAAGCGAGCTGCAGCTGGGTTAGAAGAGAGAATGAAATCATCTTCAACGAGAAGAAGTCCGTCTGGTAGTAAGTGAGTCAGCTTATGGAATTTGGCTTCAGACTCCTCCAGTGAGCGGACAAGAACTTGATTTTCAGAGGTGTCAAAGGCGTGAAAGACAATGTAGTCGGTGTCTTTTCCGTTAGACAGTGGCGCTAGGCTAAAATGAAGGCTGGTATCGAGGTCGGTTTCGTTGAGCGTAATTTCCGCCTCAATGGATTCACCCTTGAAGGCGCGCTCGTAGTATGGCTTCAGGTGTTGGTAGAACTGTTCACCAAGGGTTTGGCAGTCGTTCATTCCTGTTAACTCTGATTGGTTTAACCCCGCAATATCACAGTAGCGCTCATTAACCATAAAATAGTTATGCTGAGCATCAAGAACAGCAAAAAAGAAAGGACTATTTGCTGTGAGCTGTGAAAACCAATGTTGTAGTTGCTGGGGAGGCATCAAAGTACTACCAATTCTCCAAAAGCTTGAGTATTCATTATAGATGAATGTTTATTGCTAAATGATGTAATTTTAGCTATTTACCTAGCATAGCAGCAATTCTGCGACTGTTCTTATTACCAGAGTTACTATAACTATGATTTTGAGGATATTAAAGTACAAGCATCAAACCGAAATTAATTTGATACATAACAGGATTTGAGCCTTTAACATCACTTAAGATGAGTGCCATATTATTGATAAAGTTACGGATAAGTCACGTGATAAACAAGATTCGCACTCAACTAGTTCAAAACGCCGCATCAATTTTGCGATCTCCAGTCCAGTTATTGCCAAAAACAGTACAAAAAAAAGCCTTATTAGAAGCACTTAAGAATGTTTTCAAGGAAGCGTTGGAAGATGGCGACTTTGAGTTTCTTGAAGACAAGTGGTTAAAAGTGTCGATTAAAGATATGGGCTTGAGTTGGTGTATCAGCTATCAAGATGAGCAACTGGTTGTTGCAGATAAAGAAGTGACAGAAGACGTGAGCTTTAGTGGCAACCTGAACGACCTTGTTTTGATCGCTGGACGCAAAGAAGACCCAGATACTTTGTTCTTTCAACGCCGCCTTTCTATTGAAGGGGATACCGAGCTTGGTCTAGAGGTGAAGAACCTGATGGACAGTGTAGATTTAGACCTACTTCCGGCTCCAATGAAAATGTTATTGAATCAATTAGCTGATTTTGTGCAGAAGGGGGTACAATCGCCTCAGACACAAAATGAGGTAATGAATGCTTATTCGAACTGAGGCACCTGCAGACATACTTGCAATTGACCGCTTGCTTAAATCTGTTTTTGAAACGGACGCAGAAGCGAACCTAGTGATGAGCCTGCGTGAAAACAGTCATCTGACGCTGTCTTTGGTGGCGTGCTCTGATGAAGGTGAAGTGGTTGGCCACGTGATGTTTAGCCCACTGACACTACAAGGCGAAGATCATAATTGGCAGGGTTTAGCGCCATTAGCCGTACGTGAAGACTTTCGAGGTCAAGGCATTGCTCGATCTTTGATGGAAGAGGCCTTTTCGTCACTGCGCGACTTTGGTTATCCAGCCTGTGTGGTTCTGGGCGACCCAAGCTTTTACAGTAAAGTCGGTTTTAAGGCTGCGAGTGAGTTTGGTTTTCAGTGCCGTTGGGATGTTCCTGAAGGCGCCTTTCAAGCGATTGAGCTGGTGGAGGGCGTGTTCTCTGGACACAGTGGTACTATTGAGTACAGCCCTGAGTTTAATGAGCTCTAGGCGAGCGTAACCCTCATCGACTTTGCCAGCACATAAGATGCGGAGAGAAGAAACGTGACCAATAGAGATAAAGGAGCTTGATGCTCCTTTATTTTTTGTTAGTATCAGCTCGATTCAACCTTGAGCTCAGTCATATAGGCACAGACATGTCACAGATTCATGCGCAGTATTTACAGGAAATGGGAATTACTCAGTGGGAACTGAGCCACCCTGAACGTCTGGCTGGTTATCAGACCGAGCTCGTTAAACTGCCTGAAACATGCCAGTTGCTATTAGTCTCACCAGAAAAGCCTCAAGGCGCGCTAGCGGAGATGTTTGAGCGAGTGCTAAAAAGCATCAAACTGGAACTGTCACAAGCGCAATATGTTCATCCAAGTGAGCTGAGCCATTTTGATTTAAGTTCTCCGCAGTGGGTATGGTTTGCAGGGTGTGAATCCGATACTGATATCACCGCGAAAACGCTGCAATCCCCTTTATTATCTCAGATTGATGGTAACAATCAGCAACGCCGCGCTCTGTGGCAGCAAATTTGTTCTTATGAATAGTCAATTTATTAGCATGTCAGACGCGCACCTTGATGCGATCTGGCACATTGAGCAGCAAGCTCATACTCACCCTTGGTCACAAAACATGATTCGCGATCTCGACAGCCGAGGTGGTTGCCATCATGTGATGCTAGTCGATGACGAGGTGGTTGGTTACTTCTATGCGCAAAACATTGTTGGTGAAGTAACACTTCTCAATATCGCTGTTGCCCCTCATCATCAAGGCAAGGGATACGGCAAGGCGTTGATTGAACATTTTCTAGTTGTGTGCGAACAGGCAAAAGCAGAAAGTGCATGGCTTGAAGTCCGTGAAAGTAACGTCAACGCGTTTGGTCTGTATGAGTGGGTTGGCTTCAACGAGGTGGACCGTCGCCGTAACTACTACCCAACGGCCACTGGCAAAGAAGATGCAATTATCATGAGTTACATCTTCTTTTAACCTGTCACTCGCTCACATCGATATTGGCAAAGCTCAACTTAAGTTGGGCTTTTTTATTGCCCTCAGCCCGTTGAGAACAAGGCTACTGTTTAGTTACGTTCCATAAAGCGTTCGAAGTTAGTGCTTAGCTCTTTACTGTTAAATACCGAACCCATGGTCTGTGTTTCAAAGATTGATTGGGCAGCGCTCTGCATTTTCGGAGACAGTGGGATATAGCCAGCAGTACTCACGACATACGACAAATGCTTTTGATTCAAGTAGTGCTCGACGAACTGATTGACGGAATAACGATTGACGGCTGCTTTGTTAACGTAGATAAACAAAGGTCGGGAAAGCGAGCTGTATTGGCCACTGGTGACACTATTGATACTTGGAGCGATGGCTTGCTGCTTGTCATTGGAAATTGAAACAGCCTTGAGTTGGGTTTGATTGTTTTGGTAATAAGCAAAGCCTAAAAATGCCAACGCATTTGGGTCGGTAGCGACCTTTGAGGCCAATAGATAATCGTCTTCATTGGCGATGTGGTCACCGCGCAGCTCGTCGCCATTAAGAACAACGTTGGTAAAGTAGTCGTAAGTTCCAGAGTCGCTCCCTGGAGCATAAAGCTTGATCGGCTCTGCGGGGAAGCTTGGATTGAGCTGATGCCAATGCGTAATGGTTTTCTCAGAAGAGGGGTGCCATAAGGTTGCCAGCTCCTCAAGGGATAGGTGTTGTAACCACTCGTTGTCTTTACTGACCACGAGTGTGATCGCATCGAGCGCTATGGGCAGTTCTAAAAACTCAATACCGTTTTCTCGACACAGGGCTTTTTCTTGCGTTTTAATAGGACGGGAAGCGTTAGAGATATCCGTCTTACCACGGCAAAATTTGCGGAATCCGCCACCAGTTCCGGTGACACCAACCACTATCTGTGCGACATCTTTCTGCTGCGTCATAAATTGTTGAGCAAATTGACGAGTGATCGGATAAACCGTACTTGAGCCTTCGATCTTGATCAGATCTTTTGCCATGCCCATCGTTGGCCATAGAGACAAACAGATAACAGTGGTGATTGCTTTGTGTAAGAACCTTTCCATCATAGTGTACGTTACGCTTCTATCGGCCAGCATTGTCAGATTTAATCAAGCCACCGAAATATACGGTGTTGGACTTGGTTATACAATGCGCACCTATCAATATTCATCAAAACTTCATAAGTGACTGAAATGTTTAGTTGTTCATTAATTTGAAACATTGATGAATTAAGGTCGATTTATTCCCAATCTTTTTGTCCTGATTATGTTATTCCCCAAAATGCTAAATAAACGAAAGTTCCTATTCACCTCTTTATTAGCGTTGCTGGTGGTAGCGTCGACCACAGTCCTCGTCATGCAATCGACCGATCTCTTGATCAAAAAGTCCCCCCTTGCAGAAGCCGCTGCTGAGATAAAGATTAACGGCTCTCTGGCTTATTTATGGTTTGATGAAATTGTTTCTGGCGATACAACCCAATCGATCCAAGAGGTTTGGTACTACTTAGAGATTGCAGATTGGCATGTAGGGGCGTTGCTCGATGGGGGAGAGAGCATCATGGGCAGCTATCAACCGATCAGCGATCCTGAACTTCGAGAGCGATTGATGATGCTACGCCAAACACTGGCTGAGTTTCGCCAATATGCAGGTTCGCATTATCAACAATCGGTTTTAGAAACGCCGTCACTGGGATTAAAGACTGATGAGTATTATCTCGATTTCGCCAGCCAAGCCGATGAGATTCAGCGTGTGATTAAAACCAGCTATGAGTCAGGCATTGCCAGTTATACCAAAACCAGTATTACCCTGATCATTGCTGCTGTCTTTATCGGTGTGTACTCGCTTCGTGTTCAGTTTAAGCATGAACAGAGCCGAGACTTACTATTGAAATCGCTCACTGACGCCAAGTCTTCTATCGAGCTCAAGAACAAACAGCTTCATAATCAAGCTTACTTCGATCCTTTAACCGAGCTGCCCAACCGTACTCTGTTTCTCGATAGACTCGGGCAGTCGATACTCAATGCTCAACAGACTCAGCGTCCGTTCGCGCTGTTGTTTCTCGATCTTGATCATTTTAAAGAGGTCAACGATCTCTATGGTCATGCCGCAGGTGATGAACTGTTAAAGCAGGTCGCACAGCGCATAACACAATCGATTCGAGTGACGGATCTCTCAGCGAGATTCAGCGGTGATGAGTTCGTCATTGTTTTGGAACACCTGCGCGATGTCGATATGGCGGTGAGTGTCGCCAATAAAATTGCCTCGAAACTGATTAAGCGTTTGAGAGAGCCTTTTGAACTGAAACACGGAACTGCAGAAATCACAGCGAGTATTGGTATTTCGATTTACCCAGACGATAGCACTTCTCAACACTCTCTGATCCGTTACGCTGATGATGCGATGTATCACGCCAAGTCACTAGGGAAAAACAATTTCCAGTTCTATTCCAAAGAGCTTAACTACATTGCGATGTCGCAAAAAGAGTTGGAACGCGATTTAAGGCAGGCGATTGACAAACAGCAGTTTGAGATTCACTACTTACCCAAATGGGCGTTGAAATCAGGTGATGTGGAGGGTGTTGAGGCACTGGTGCGTTGGCAGCATCCTATTAAAGGCTTGATGTACCCAAATGATTTTATTCCTGTCGCGGAAGCGACGGGGCAAATCCGTCAGATAGATCTTCTAGTGGCAGAGCTGGCGTTAGCGCAACACAAAAACTGGCTTACCCGCGGTATTGATATCGGCGTAATGAGTCTTAACATCTCAGCTCGAAGCTTAAAGCATCCTCAATTCTTTGATGCTTTAAAGCGCGTGATTATTTCTAGTGGTGTGGCCACGCATAGAATAGAAGTAGAGATCACTGAGACCGTGATGATCGAGAATGACCAATTCGCACAAATCATCTTTAAAGAGCTGCATCAGCTCGGCGTTCGTATCGCACTTGATGATTTTGGTACTGGCTTTTCATCGCTCTCTTATCTTAAAGACTTTGAGTTCGATACTCTGAAGATCGATCGTAGCTTTGTGATGGACTATGTCACCAATTCGACCTCACTCGTTCTACTCAAGAGCATGATCCAGATAGGCAACGAGCTTGGAGTAGCAGTCATTGCAGAGGGCGTGGAAACATTGCAGCAGCAACGAGACTTGATGTCTATGGGATGTGAGATAGGCCAAGGATTCTATCTTACTTCTCCTCAAACCGCAGATAGATTGATAGAGAATCTTAAGTTGAACTCTGCCTCTAATGTTGTGCCCATGTCCGGCACTTTAGGCTAGTGTATGCCGCAGTCACTCTAACTCTCTGACTTTTTCTAGCTCAGGCTTTAGAAAGCTGGGCGACTTCTGTATAATCCGCACACAAAATTCAAGGGCAAGTCTCAACAACTTGCCCTTTTTACGCTTTAGATCAGCAAAGGGCGACTATGTCTTTCCAACAAGAAGTGAGCAAACGTAGAACGTTTGCGATTATCTCTCACCCGGATGCGGGTAAAACCACGATTACTGAAAAGGTTCTTTTATTCGGAAACGCGATTCAAAAAGCGGGTACCGTAAAAGGCCGTGGCTCTAACCAGCATGCTAAATCTGACTGGATGGAGATGGAAAAAGAACGTGGTATCTCGGTAACCACGTCTGTGATGCAGTTCCCGTACAATGATTGCCTAGTAAACCTACTAGATACTCCGGGACACGAAGACTTCTCGGAAGATACCTACCGTACACTAACGGCTGTTGACTCATGTCTAATGGTTATCGATGCTGCGAAAGGTGTCGAAGACCGTACACGTAAGCTAATGGAAGTAACACGTCTACGTGATACTCCAATCGTAACCTTCATGAACAAATTGGACCGTGATGTGCGTGATCCAATGGAAGTTCTAGATGAAGTTGAAAGCGAGCTGAGCATGGCGTGTGCACCAATCTCTTGGCCAATCGGTTGTGGTAAAGAGTTTAAAGGTGTGTACCACATTCACCGCGATGAGACGATCTTATATGAATCTGGCCACGGCCATGAGATCCAAGAAGTTCGTATCATCAAAGGTCTAGATAACCCGGAACTGGATGCAGAAGTTGGTGCAGACCTAGCTGAAAGCGTTCGTGAAGAACTTGAACTTGTCATGGGCGCGTGCCCTGAGTTCGACCATGACCTATTTCTAGCGGGCGAACTAACACCAGTTTTCTTCGGTACCGCATTGGGTAACTTTGGTGTTGACCACATGCTTGATGGCCTGACTGAGTGGGCGCCAATGCCGAAAACTCGTCAAGCAGTTGAGCGTGATGTTGAAGCGACAGAAGAGAAGTTCTCTGGCTTCGTATTTAAGATCCAAGCAAACATGGATCCAAAACACCGTGACCGTATCGCATTCATGCGTATCGTATCGGGTACTTACTCTCAAGGTATGAAGATGAACCATGTTCGTACAGGCAAGAATGTAAGTATCTCTGATGCGGTAACCTTTATGGCGGGCGACCGTGCACGTGCTGAGAAAGCATACGCGGGTGACATCATTGGTCTGCATAACCACGGTACAATTCAGATTGGTGATACCTTCACTCAAGGTGAGTCACTGAAGTTCTCTGGTATTCCTAACTTTGCACCAGAACTGTTCCGTCGTATTCGTCTGCGCGATCCACTAAAACAGAAGCAGCTACTTAAAGGTCTAGTTCAGCTTTCTGAAGAGGGTGCGGTTCAGGTATTCCGTCCACTACAGAACAACGATCTGATTGTAGGTGCGGTTGGTGTGCTTCAGTTTGATGTGGTTGTAGCTCGTCTGAAAGCGGAATATAACGTTGAAGCGATCTATGAGAGCGTGAACGTTGCGACAGCACGTTGGGTTGAGTGTGGTGATGCGAAGAAGTTCGAAGAGTTCAAGCGTAAGAACCAGACTAACCTAGCGTTGGATGGTGGCGATAACCTAACTTACATCGCACCAACTATGGTTAACTTGAACCTAGCATCAGAGCGTTTCCCTGATGTTGAGTTCCGTGCAACTCGCGAGCACTAATCTATTGATGACGGTGCCAACTCACTGAGGTGGTGCTAGTCGAAGTGATTAAAAACGTCTATTGTTCTGCAATAGGCGTTTTTTTATGTTTGCCTTAAGGAGAGTGGATGTTTCAAGTCATTAAAAGATGGATTAAGCAGTATGATAAATGGTGTAAAGAGTTAGGGTTAACGCCAGAAAATAAGCGTAGTTGCACTCCTTATCGTAGCGATCCTCAACCTGAACCGAAAGATAAGCCGTAATGTCGATACCGCTATTCGATACCCACTGTCATCTAGACTTCGACGTCTTTTCGTTGGGTGATCAAGACAGTTCTGCGGCCGCTCAAGACTATCTCATAACTGCTAAGCTGCAAGGAGTTGAGAAGGTCGTCGTCCCCTCGATTGGTCAAACCAACTGGGAAAAGCTCGAGCAACTGAGCTCGGAACATTCCAACCTTTACTATGCGCTGGGTTTTCATCCTTACTTTCTAGCGACGGCGAGTGAGAGCGAATTTGCTCAACTTGAACTGAATTTAAGTGGCGCTTCTGAGCAGTGTGTTGCGATAGGAGAGTGCGGTTTGGACTTCTTTGTGGATGTGGATATCGATAAGCAAGAGCGTTTTTTTATCCATCAGATACAGCTCGCGACTGCTTTTAAACTGCCTCTGATTATCCATGAACGGAAATCACATAACCGTCTTATCCAGCTTATCAAGCAACAAAAATTCACCAATGGTGGAGTGATCCATGGTTTTTCGGGAAGCGAGCAGCAAGCTTTAGAGTGGATTCGCTTGGGATTCTATATCGGTGTCGGTGGAACGATAACTTACCCTCGAGCGCAGAAAACGCGCACCACTGTCGCTCGTTTACCCCTTGAATGGGTCGTTTTAGAGACGGATGCTCCGGATATGCCGATCAGCGGTAAGCAAGGAAACATTAATCATTCCAAATATTTAGTTACGATATTAAATGAACTTGTTTCGCTCAGGAAAGAGTCAAAGCAATCGATTGCAACTCAAATGTGGCAAAATAGCCATCAGCTATTCGGTATATGTGAATAAAATCTAAAGTTTTTGTTTATCGTTTGCGTGTTTTACAGTTGTATCGTGACTTGGCTCACAGATGTAAATGAATGATACATGAATCTTATACCAAAGTGTGAGGACGGCATTACTTTATTAGTGGTCGCATGAGTATAATTGCCTCCGCTTTATAGCCCCATTTTGTAACACGCCAATAAATAACTAATAAGGAAGTCATAAACTATGAGCCTGTTTATGAGCCTAGTCGGTATGGTTGTACTGATTGCAATCGCAGTACTACTATCTGACAACCGCAAAGCTATTAACTTAAGAACGGTGGGTGGCGCATTCGCTATCCAATTCGCACTTGGTGCATTCGTACTTTACATCCCTTGGGGTCGTGATTTGCTTGCAGGTTTCTCTGCTGGTGTAGCAAACGTAATCGACTACGGTAAAGACGGTACTGGTTTCCTATTCGGCAGCCTAGTTAACTTCTCAGTTGACGGTATCGGTTTCATCTTTGCATTCCAAGTACTACCAACTCTAATCTTCTTCTCTGCACTTATCTCTGTACTTTACTACATTGGTGTAATGCAATGGGTTATCAAGATTCTTGGTGGTGGCCTACAGAAAGCTCTTGGCACATCTCGTGCGGAGTCTATGTCTGCTGCAGCAAACATCTTCGTTGGTCAAACTGAAGCTCCTCTAGTTGTACGTCCTTTCGTACCAAAAATGACTCAGTCTGAACTATTCGCTGTAATGTGTGGTGGTCTAGCTTCTGTTGCTGGTGGTGTACTAGCGGGTTACGCTTCTATGGGTGTACCTCTAGAGTACCTAGTTGCTGCATCATTCATGGCGGCACCAGGTGGTCTACTATTCGCTAAGATCATCAAGCCAGAGACTGATACTCCTGCTGACGACATCGCTGATGAAATGGACGGTGGCGACGACAAACCAGCTAACGTTATCGACGCAGCTGCTGGTGGTGCATCTGTTGGTCTACAACTTGCTCTAAACGTTGGTGCAATGCTACTAGCGTTTATCGGTCTAATCGCTCTAATCAACGGTATCCTAGGTGGCATCGGTGGTTGGGTTGGTTTCGAAGGCCTAACTCTTGAGTGGATCCTTGGTAAAGTATTCTCTCCACTAGCATTCATTATTGGTGTGCCATGGGCTGAAGCAGATATCGCTGGTTCATTCATCGGTCAGAAGATCGTAGTTAACGAATTCGTTGCATACCTAAACTTCGTACCTTTCGTTGGTGAAAACGCTCAAATCGTTGAAGCGACTGGTCAAGTAATGTCTACTAAGACTCAAGCAATTATCTCGTTCGCTCTATGTGGTTTCGCAAACCTTTCTTCTATCGCGATTCTACTAGGTGGTCTAGGTGGTCTAGCTCCAAACCGTCGTCACGACATCGCTCGTATGGGTGTTAAAGCGGTTGTTGCTGGTACTCTATCTAACCTGATGGCAGCGACAATTGCTGGCTTCTTCCTATCTTTCTAATTAAGTAGATTAGATTATATAGACGCCACTTTAATATCGCCCCGTAGCAAGAGATTGCTGCGGGGCTTTTTTGTTTTAGGGACCGGATTATTGAGCAATAAGTGCAGGAAACGTTGATACATAGGATGTGTTATTCACAACGATTGCTGCCATCAATAACTCGGAAACTGAATTATTTTGAGATACAAACCGTTTGCGTTCTAAGGAGCACTACAAATTATCGAAGGATACCTATAATGTATAAGCTATAGGGATAGGATTTCTCTTTTTGGCAAGAAAATGACCGCTTGTTTAATCGCAATCGTGATTCTTCTGGGATTAGGCCAAACATAGCGATACGCTATAGATGTTAGACACAACAAGGTAGATTTGTTGTGCCATAGACCAAACTGGTACTGTGCGGTGACAAGGATAGCAATTGATGGCGTAAGGCCAACAAGTCTTCAGGGAACCAAGTCCGTTCATTGGTGACTACAGAGCATTACTAAAATATCCATCTATACTGGATGGAGGGCGAAGTAGTTAACTATTTGAATATATTGATCGGAGATAGAAATGAGCGATTTAAAAGCAGCAGCTCTACGTGCACTTAAACTTATGGACCTAACTACGCTAAATGACGACGACACAACTGAAAAAGTTGTAGCGCTTTGTCACGACGCGAAGACTGCAGTGGGCAACACAGCTGCAATCTGTATTTACCCTCGCTTTATCCCAGCAGCTAAGAAGGCACTGCGTGAGCAAGGTACTCCAGAAGTACGTATTGCGACTGTAACTAACTTCCCTCATGGTAACGATGACATCGAAATCGCAGTTGCAGAAACTAAAGCAGCAGTAGCTTACGGTGCAGACGAAGTAGACGTAGTATTCCCATACCGCGCTCTAATCGCTGGTAACGAAGAAGTAGGTTTCGAGCTAGTTAAACAGTGTAAAGAAGCATGTGGCGAAATCACACTGAAAGTAATCATCGAAACTGGTGAGCTTAAAGAAGAAGCACTAATCAAGAAAGCATCTGAAATTTGTATCAAAGCAGGTGCTGACTTCATTAAAACTTCAACAGGTAAAGTGCCAGTAAACGCGACTCCAGAGTACGCGCGCATGATGCTTGAAGTGATCCGTGACATGGGCGTAGCTAAGACTGTTGGTTTCAAACCAGCAGGTGGTGTTCGTACTGCTGAAGATGCAGCACAATACCTAGCAATGGCTGATGACATCCTAGGCGCAGATTGGGCTGACAACATGCACTACCGTTTTGGTGCGTCAAGCCTACTGACTAACCTACTAAACACATTAGAAGTAACAGACGAGACAGCTGATCCAACAGCTTACTAATTCTTAAATTGTCTGTTTGATGGAGCGGTGATTTTACCGCTCCATATTACCTCTTTACCTTACATACCATACTCATCATGAGTGTTGGGAGGAATCTAATGTCTGAAGTATCTAATACCAAAACTCCAACTTTTCTACCTCAAGAAATTATTCGCAGAAAACGTGACGGCGAAGTGCTGACTGCTGAAGAGATCAACTTCTTCATTCAGGGCGTTGCTAAGAACACGGTTTCTGAAGGCCAAATCGCTGCATTTGCAATGGCGATCTTCTTCAACGAAATGACAATGCCAGAGCGTATTGCGCTAACGTGTGCAATGCGTGATTCAGGTATGGTTATCGATTGGAGCCACATGAACTTTGATGGCCCTATCGTTGATAAACACTCTACAGGTGGTGTAGGTGACGTAACTTCACTAATGCTTGGCCCAATGGTGGCAGCATGTGGTGGTTTCGTTCCTATGATCTCTGGTCGTGGTCTTGGCCACACAGGTGGTACGCTAGATAAGCTTGAATCTATCCCTGGCTACAACATCACACCGACAAATGAAGTGTTTGGTGAAGTAACCAAAGACGCAGGTGTTGCAATCATCGGTCAAACAGGTGATCTAGCTCCAGCGGACAAGCGTGTATACGCGACGCGTGATATCACTGCGACTGTAGATAACATCTCGCTAATCACAGCTTCAATCCTTTCTAAGAAACTGGCTGCAGGCCTAGATTCTCTAGTAATGGATGTAAAAGTAGGTTCTGGGGCATTCATGCCAACTTACGAAGCGTCTGAAGAGTTGGCAAAATCTATCGTTGCTGTAGCAAACGGTGCAGGTACTAAGACAACAGCGATTCTAACTGACATGAACCAAGTTCTGGCTTCTTCTGCAGGTAATGCAGTAGAGGTACGTGAAGCGGTTCAATTCCTGACGGGTGAATACCGTAACCCTCGTCTTCTAGAGATCACGCTAGCTTCATGTGCTGAAATGCTCGTGCTTGGCAACCTTGCGAAAGACTCTGAAGAGGCTCGTGAGAAGCTAATGGCGGTACTGGATAACGGTAAAGCAGCAGAGTGCTTCGGCAAGATGGTTGCAGGTCTAGGTGGTCCAGCTGACTTCGTAGAAAACTACGACAACTACCTAGAGAAAGCGGAAATCATCAAGCCAGTATACGCACTTGAAAGTGGCGTTGTATCAGCAATGGATACGCGCGCAATCGGTATGGCTGTAGTAGGCATGGGTGGCGGTCGCCGCGTTGCAACTGACAGCATCGATTACGCAGTCGGTTTCGATAACTTCATCCGTCTAGGTGAAGTAGCAAGCGAAGACAAGCCTCTTGCGGTTATTCACGCACGCAACGAAGAGCAATGGCAAGAAGCGGCAACAGCCCTTCAAAGTGCGATTACTGTTGGTGGTGAATACACAGCAACGCCGGACGTTTACCGTCAAATTCGTTCAGAAGACGTTTAATTAAAAAATTACACAAAGCCTGCTCACACCAAAATTATTCGATAATGAGCGGGCTAAAGGAAATAGCAATGAAAAGAGCATTTATTTTAGTCTTAGACTCATTTGGTATTGGCGCAACGGCTGATGCTGAGAAATTTGGTGATGTAGGTTCAGATACTATGGGTCACATCGCTGATCAGTGTGATAAGGGCTTAGCGGATAACGCTGACCGTCAAGGTCCATTGACGCTGCCAAACCTATCTAAACTGGGTCTTGCGATGGCTCATAAAGAGTCAACAGGTCGTTTTGCTCCTGGTATGGATGCAGACGCTGAAATCATCGGTGCTTACGGCCACGCAGCTGAGCTGTCTTCTGGTAAAGATACTCCCTCTGGTCACTGGGAAATCGCGGGTGTTCCTGTTCTTTTTGATTGGGGCTACTTCACTGATAAAGAGAATAGCTTCCCTAAAGAGCTGACTGACCGCATTCTAGAGCGTGCTGGTCTATCTGGTTTCCTAGGTAACTGTCACGCATCGGGTACTCAAGTCCTGGATGATCTAGGTGAAGAGCACATGAAGACGGGCCTACCAATCTTCTACACATCAGCAGATTCAGTATTCCAGATCGCATGTCATGAAGAGACATTTGGTCTACAAAACCTGCTAGATCTTTGTCAGATCGCTCGTGAAGAGCTAGAAGATTACAACATCGGTCGTGTTATCGCGCGTCCTTTCGTTGGTGCGGGTAAAGGTCAGTTTGAGCGTACCGGTAACCGTCGCGATCTATCTGTTGAGCCGCCATCAGCAACGATCCTGCAAAAACTGGTTGACGAGAAAAACGGTGAGGTTCACTCAATCGGTAAGATCTCTGATATCTACGCTGGCTGTGGTATCACTAAGAAGACGAAAGCGACAGGTATTCCTGACCTATTTGAAGCAACTAAAGACGCGATCAAAGAAGCGGGTGACAACACGATTGTGTTCACTAACTTTGTAGATTTCGACTCTGCTTACGGTCACCGTCGTGACGTAGCGGGTTACGCAGCGGCACTTGAGTACTTCGATGGTCGTATTCACGAAGTTATGGATATGATGCAAGAAGATGACATCTTGATTCTAACTGCTGACCACGGTTGTGATCCAACATGGCCTGGTTCTGACCACACTCGTGAGCACATCCCAGTGATTGTTTACGGTAAGAATGTACCTGCTGGTTCACTAGGTCGTCGTGACACATTTGCTGATATCGGCCAAACGCTAGCAGCGTACTTCGGCACGTCGCCAATGGGCTACGGCACAAGCTTTTTGTAATTTTTAAGTATACTGAAGAGAGAGGGTAGCCTCTCTCTTCTTTTTTGTTTTGAGATAAAGGATATTTTCAATGGCAACTCCACATATTAATGCTGAAATGGGCGCATTCGCAGACGTTGTTCTTATGCCGGGTGACCCGCTACGTGCTAAATACATCGCAGAAACATTCCTAGATGATGTTGTTCAGGTGTGTGATGTTCGCAACATGTTTGGTTACACAGGTACTTACAAAGGTCGTAAGATCTCTGTGATGGGCCACGGTATGGGTATCCCATCGTGCTCTATCTACGCGACAGAGCTGATTAAAGACTTTGGCGTGAAGAAAATCATCCGTGTTGGCAGCTGTGGTGCGGTTAGCGAAGATATTAAAGTGCGCGACGTTGTTATCGGCATGGGTGCTTGTACAGATTCAAAAGTGAACCGTATTCGCTTTAAAGGTCATGACTTTGCTGCAATTGCTGACTACAAAATGGTTCGTGCAGCTGAAGACGCGGCAAAAGCGCGCGGTGTTGACGTAAAAGTCGGTAACCTATTCTCAGCTGAGCTGTTTTACACTCCAGATCCAGAAATGTTCGAAGTTATGGACAAGTACGGCATCGTTGGCGTTGAGATGGAAGCGGCTGGTATCTACGGTGTATGTGCTGAATACGGCGCGAAAGCACTGACTATCTGTACTGTTTCAGACCACATTAAAACAGGCGAGCAAACCACATCTGATGAGCGTCAAACGACTTTCAATGACATGATGGTAATTGCACTAGACTCTGTTCTGCTGGGTGACGACGAGTAATCGAAAGTCTCAGTATGCTTTGAGCTGAATGAAAAAAGCCCCTGCAGTCTCGACTGTAGGGGCTTTTTATTGTTTGGTTGGATTGGGCTTGCCTACTAAGAGTTAACGTTCTTGAGTAGCAGGTTTTCGCCTGACTTAGACTTGCCACGTCTGAGGATTAATAGAATAAACAGCACGCCACTCACAAATCCCATCACTACCATACCAATCATATAGCGGTCACTCTTGCGGTAATGGTGATCTGAGATAGCCGTGACTCGGCCTGTCTCAAAAGTCACTCGGATAAAACCTATGATGGTGTTTTCCGGAGAGTAGATAGGCTCAACCAACTGTTGTTTACCGATACTGGCCGTAGAAAGCGGAGTGTCTAACCCTAGTACTTCACGAACTGTTAGCGCTTTTTCACTCGATGCTAAACGAATACCTTCAGCGTTGTAGATTGTGGTATCAAAAACCAGTCGGTCTTGAGATAGCTGATTGGTAAGCTCTAACAGGCGCTCTTGGTCTTGCTGAATGATCATTTTGCTCGCAGACAGCGACGCTTGTGAGATCAGAACCTTGGTTAGAGTTTCGAGCTGTTTGGCTTGAATTTTCTCATTACCTTTACTGATCACTACGGTATTTTTGATGGTGACCACCAACATAGCGGCTAATAAAATCAGCGCTAAGATACGCAGTGCATTGCGTAATGAGAACAGCGATTCATTCATGATTCATCTCGCCTGAAATAAACAAATGTTATGATTAAGGTATATTGAGACTTGCACATGTAAATTGCAATAGGTTAACGTCTAGCTAAGTTAATTAGGAATCATACACATGGACGCACAGAAACTCTTGCCTATCAAAAGGCATACTACACTGTTAACTCGACTCCCGGAGACGCGATTCGCTTCTCAACTGGCCAAATCAAAGGCAAATTGGATCGTGTTTGGTGAGTATCTTTCTCCTCAAGCCTTCGATGACATCGACTTTTTCACAGGCTTCTACAACACCATTCTAGACACTTGGAAAGTGGGCAAATACGAAGTTGCTCTGATGTCTGGACAGCTTACTCCTGCACATGAAGAGATCTTACAGGGACTAAAGCTGGATTACGCTTGCCTGAGCGAAGTCCCAGATTTATCGAAGCCGGGTTTGATTGTGATGGATATGGACTCCACAGCGATTCAAATTGAATGCATCGATGAGATTGCAAAACTGGCGGGTGTGGGTGAGCTGGTATCCGATATTACCGAGCGCGCAATGCAGGGCGAACTCGACTTTGAACAGAGCCTTCGTCAGCGTGTTGGTGCACTGAAAGGGGCTGATGAAGCTATCTTAGAGCAAGTGCGCAGCACACTCCCATTCATGCCAGATTTGGTAGAGCTGGTGAACACACTGAATAAGCTAGGTTGGAAAACGGCCATTGCATCGGGCGGCTTTACTTATTTCTCTGACTACCTTAAAGACACTCTTAATCTCGATTACGCGCAATCTAACACCTTGGAAATCGTCAATGGTAAGTTGACTGGGCAAGTGTTGGGCGATGTTGTATCAGCACAAACCAAAGCCGACATTCTGATTGAGCTGGCTGACGAGCATGAGATAGAGCTGCATAATACGGTGGCTGTCGGTGATGGTGCTAACGACTTGGTGATGATGAAAGCGGCTGGTTTGGGTATTGCGTATCATGCGAAACCGAAAGTAGAGCAGCAGGCACAGTCTGCAGTTCGTTACTCAGGGCTGGGCGGCGTACTATGTATTCTTTCTGGTGTATTGGCTAAGCATCAAAAAATCAGCTGGCAAGTGAAGCCATAGCATCTTGTCTATAGATCGAAAAAGCAGGCCTTAGAGCCTGCTTTTTTAATGGATTTTGATAATAGCTGAATGATGTGTAGTTCGGCTACTTGGTCAGCTCGAGTCTGATCAGCACTTCATCTGTGATATCACACATTTCGCCATAACCAATAAAGGCCGTCACTTCATTTTCGAGTTTCTTCGCTTGGTACATACTAATCCGAGCAATCGCCTCTAAATCAGATTGGAACAGACTGGTCAGTGGGTCGAAGACTGGTGCTGTTGATACTCGTAAAACGTAGAGCTCCCCCATATGCTGAGCTTTTTTGATGAACATGATCCGCTCTTTCACCGATTTAAACTCTCGGCTTAGTTTGGTATGTACTGATTGAATCTTGTCACCAAATTTAACCGCTGCCACGTAAACATCATGGTGCTTAGGGCCAGCTCCCTCTATTTTTTTTAGCGGATCCGCTAATAGAGTATTACTGTGCCCTTTAAATATCGGCTCTAGTGACAACTTATGGTTGTGTCCAAGCTTCGCCAACAAGCTCAAGTAGTTATTGAGTGGGAAGTTAACCCCAATGATCTTACAGCGCAGCTTTGAACTTGGCTTATCAATGAAGATTGGGTTACTAACCATTTTACTCAATAGTACATTGTGGAGGGATTCCAACAGTGAGTGAGTCGGTAGTATCTCTTTCTTTTTGATCAGTTTGTTTTGGTTATGATCGATAAGGCCGTTAAGGAAGGCCACGGTACGCATGGTTTTGCCCGTTTCATCGATCGCCAACTGAACATTCTTACCGTTCGGACTAACACGGATCACTCGGTAAGGTACGGCACTCAGAGGTAGCTTCTTATCATAGAGTTGAAGCTCACTGAAGTTGATGGTTACAGGATCGTCGATCTTAAGTACTAGTGGATGCTCTAATGTGATGCTCAAGCCACGCTTGGAAAGATCCTGAGTGTGCCCGTTCGCTGCTGCACCATCGCCTGCTGTGATCTGCAGTGGTGACTTAAACTGATAGCGTGGTTCTTTGCGGCGAGACTGAGAGTCAAAGTAAATGCTCTGAATATTGCCGACAACGGTGCGTGCGTGGCGGAATTTATTCAGCTCACTGCTGGCAATACGTGGTTTCTCTGTAAGTAGGTAGTCGTCCGCACTGTCGTCGGCGCCGATTTCTTGCAAGATACCACAGTGGGTCAATTGCTCTGAGCTTCTGGCGAGATCTTTCGAGTGCTGAGCTAATGCTTGTTGCTCTTCTTCAGATAGTTCAAAAACAGAGAACTTAAAGGTTTTCCAACTCGATCTCTTAGCACCAATATGCCAGAACAGTTGGCGTTGCTCGCGAGTTGCTTCTGGCAACATCATTGAGTAGAACAGCGTCTTATTTTGATGCTCGTGAGTGAACGAGTAGATAACATTACTCGTGCCTTTCACGCCGGGCTTCGCTAATTGGTTCATACGTTGCTCATTAAACAACGTGCCTAACGCTTGTTGGTTACGCTCATCATGCCAGTACTGCCAAAGAGGGTGGTTGTTATCGGTCAGTAAAGCTAGCTTGAGCTCACTACCGCTAAAAAAGAGAGGCAAGTTACAGGTGTGCTTGAGGTATGTATGCTCGATTCCGCGAGTACGTGTGCGAATGATGCGGTCTTGGTTCTCGTGCTGAGTCTTCTTGCTGTTACTATTAAGTGATTCTTCGATTAAACGACCCACGATATTACTGTCGCATACGCGTACCGTTCTTAGAAACTTAACGGCGTTGTTATCGTAAGAATCGTCGATACCCAGAATTCGAAACTCGGTGGTTTTATCGACTCCCGGTTCTTTCGACTTTTCGACCAACTCAGTAAATTTGACGCCAACCACTTCGCCAAGGTTGTATTTGAATGCACTTGGCACCTTGAATTTCCCGCCTGATGGCGATATATCCACAGTTACGCCATGTAGCACTTGGCCTTTTGAGGTTGTTATCTCGACTTGTGACGCAACTTTTAGGCGGTTCTCTTGACGCTTTAAATCATAACCAAGGTTAATGGCTTCCGCTTCATAAGGGCTATTGGCACTGGTGATGCCGTTGTCTTCTTGTTGAGCGGTATTGATTTGATTGTTGATTGGCTGAGTTCGTGGAGACATAACCATCTCCCAAACGCCTTCAGTGTAGCCGCGAAACTTCTTTGTGCCGCGCTGATAGGCATTAAGTGCGATATCATCGAGCCAATGTTTACGCCCATCTAGGGTAAACTGGTGACATTCGTCGTCGATACGGCCGCGTAAATCGATACTCTTGGTACACGGCGCCATGATACGATTCAGTTCCATTTTAACGAGCAATTTCAGAGACGGGGATTCGCCCTCTGTCATTTGTGATAGAAGGAAATCGAAATCCTCAGCGTGATAGGCTGGGATGAGTCGCTCTGCTACAGATAGAATTTCAGATTGCTGCATACTTTTATTGTTAGAATGGATAGTGCACTTATGTTATCGACTAGTTTAAATCGATCTTTAAGTATAACTGGTACGACTGCAACGATTATTTTAATCCGTACGGTCAACGACATCACAATTTGACAACATCATCGTGTAACGAAGTAAATTATTGAGGTTTTATGGCTAAGGCAAAACGAGCTTATGTATGTAATGACTGTGGCGCAGACTTCCCGCGCTGGCAGGGGCAATGTAATGCATGCGGAGCTTGGAACACAATCACAGAGGTAAGGCTCGCTGCATCACCTCAGGTTGCACGTAATGAGAGACTCACCGGTTACGCAGGTAGCGCAACAGAGTCGAGTGTTCAAACCCTTTCAGAGATCGATCTGCAAGAAGTACCAAGATTTAGCAGTGGCTTTAAAGAGCTCGACCGAGTTCTTGGTGGTGGTGTGGTGCCGGGGGCGGCGATTCTTATCGGTGGTAACCCAGGTGCGGGTAAGTCGACTCTATTATTACAGACGATGTGTCTGCTCTCTTCACAGCTTCCGACCTTATATGTCACAGGTGAGGAATCGTTGCAGCAGGTGGCGATGCGCGCTTCGCGTTTGGGGCTACCGAAAGAGCATCTGAAAATGTTGTCGGAAACTAATGTTGATAAGATCTGTCAGGTTGCGGAGAAAGAGCAACCGAAGATCATGGTTATCGACTCGATTCAGGTTATGCACGTCGCCGATGTTCAGTCATCGCCGGGCAGTGTAGCTCAGGTTCGTGAGTCAGCAACGGCACTGACTCGTTTTGCTAAGCAGAATAATGTGGCTATTTTCCTTGTTGGCCACGTAACAAAAGATGGCACGCTGGCGGGCCCGAAAGTTTTAGAGCACATCATTGACTGTTCGGTACTGCTTGATGGTGGCACTGATAGCCGCTTTAGAACGCTGCGTAGCCACAAGAACCGTTTTGGTGCAGTGAACGAGCTTGGTGTATTTGCGATGACAGGGCAGGGGCTTAAAGAAGTCTCTAACCCTTCGGCTATTTTCCTTTCTCGTGGTGAAGAAGAAACGTCAGGCAGTTCAGTTATGGTGGTCTGGGAAGGTACGCGTCCACTTCTCGTCGAGATTCAAGCGCTGGTGGATTATTCACAGCTGGCGAACCCTCGTCGCGTAGCCGTAGGCTTAGAGCAAAACCGCCTCTCTTTGTTACTCGCCGTGCTGCATAAACATGGCGGACTGCAAATGGCCGACCAAGATGTGTTTGTGAATGTCGTTGGTGGTGTTAAAGTAACCGAAACCAGTGCTGACCTAGCATTAGTGATGGCACTGCTGTCTAGTTTTAGAGACAGAGCACTGCCTAAAGATGTGGTCGTGTTTGGTGAAGTTGGCTTGGCTGGGGAGATTAGACCGGTTCCAAGTGGACAAGAGCGTCTAAACGAAGCCTTCAAACATGGCTTTAAAAAAGCGATCGTGCCGGCGGCCAATATGCCTAAGGGCGGTATTCCAGGGATGCAAATCCACGGAGTGAAAAAGCTGTCAGAAGCAATTAGTGCTTTTGATGAGTTGTAATAAAGCTAAGTTAGGCTAATCTATACAGCAGCAAATCAAATTGGGTTTGCTAATCGTCTTTCTGCGAGCCCAATATTAAAATTAACAACCGCTTAGGTTGTTTCTACAGAGCACTTTTCCTTTCTTATTGTGGAAAGGCAAAAGTTTTTTAGTCTCAAATGCATGCAAAGCTATCAGTCTTCACAGATTGTGATATACTCTGCGCGCATTTTATATCCTATTAACAGAGTAAGACAATGGCAGATTTATCGAAATACAGAAACATTGGTATTTTCGCGCACGTTGATGCGGGTAAAACAACTACCACTGAGCGTATCCTTAAGCTAACTGGTCAAATCCACAAGACTGGTGAAGTACATGACGGCGAATCAACGACTGACTTCATGGAACAGGAAGCTGAGCGCGGTATTACTATCCAATCAGCAGCTGTAAGCTGTTTCTGGAACGGTCACCGTCTAAACGTTATCGATACTCCTGGACACGTTGACTTCACAGTTGAAGTATACCGTTCTCTTAAAGTTCTTGATGGCGGTGTTGGTGTATTCTGTGGTTCTGGTGGTGTTGAACCACAATCAGAAACTAACTGGCGTTACGCTAACGAATCAGAAGTATCTCGTCTGATCTTCGTTAACAAACTAGACCGTATGGGCGCAGACTTCTACAACGTTGTTGACCAAGTTAAAAACGTTCTAGGTGCAAACCCACTAGTTATGGTTCTACCAATCGGTCGTGAAGACGACTTCGTTGGTGTTGTAGACCTACTAAGCCGTAAAGCTTACGTATGGGACGACTCTGGTCTTCCAGAAAACTACGAAATCCAAGACATCCCAGCTGACATGGTTGATGATGTTGAGCAATACCGTGAAGAGCTAATCGAAACTGCTGTTGAGCAAGACGATGATCTAATGGAAGCTTACATGGAAGGTGAAGAGCCTTCTATCGAAGACATCAAGCGTTGTATCCGTAAAGGTACTCGTGACCTAGCATTCTTCCCAACATTCTGTGGTTCTGCATTTAAGAACAAGGGTGTTCAGCTAGTACTAGACGCTGTTGTAGATTACCTACCATCTCCAACTGAAGTTGATCCACAGCCTCTAACTGATAAAGAGACTGGCGAACCAACTGGTGAAGTTGCAACTGTATCTGCAGATGAGCCACTACGTGCTCTAGCATTTAAGATCATGGACGACCGTTTCGGTGCACTAACGTTCATCCGTATCTACTCTGGTCGCATGAAGAAGGGTGATACTATCCTTAACGCTGCAACTGGTAAGACTGAGCGTATCGGCCGTATGGTTGAGATGCAAGCTGATGACCGTAACGAGCTAACTGAAGCTCAAGCTGGTGACATCATCGCAGTTGTTGGTATGAAGAACGTTCAAACTGGTCACACTCTATGTGATCCTAAGCACGAATGTACTCTAGAGCCAATGATCTTCCCAGAACCAGTAATCTCTATCGCTGTAGCGCCTAAAGATAAAGGTTCTACTGAGAAGATGGGTATCGCTATCGGTAAGATGGTTGCAGAAGATCCATCTTTCCAAGTTGAGACTGACGAAGATTCAGGTGAAACTATCCTGAAAGGTATGGGTGAACTTCACCTAGACATCAAGGTAGACATCCTTAAGCGTACATACGGCGTTGAGCTAACTGTAGGTGCTCCACAAGTAGCTTACCGTGAAACTATCACTCAAGCGATTGAAGATAGCTACACGCACAAGAAGCAATCTGGTGGTTCAGGTCAGTTCGGTAAGATCGACTACCGCATCAAACCAGGTGAGCCAAACTCTGGCTTCACGTTCTCTTCAACAGTTGTTGGTGGTAACGTACCTAAAGAATTCTGGCCTGCAGTAGAGAAAGGCTTCGAGTCTATGATGGATAACGGTGTTCTTGCTGGCTTCCCAACTCTAGACGTTGAAGTTGAACTATTCGACGGTGGCTTCCACGCAGTTGACTCGTCTGCAATCGCATTCGAAATCGCAGCGAAAGGCGC
This sequence comes from Vibrio sp. D420a, assembly GCF_030248625.1. Taxonomy (NCBI): domain Bacteria; kingdom Pseudomonadati; phylum Pseudomonadota; class Gammaproteobacteria; order Vibrionales; family Vibrionaceae; genus Vibrio; species Vibrio sp. D420a. The sequence goes on from NZ_JAHGAN010000014.1 coordinate 109,966, forward strand.
ATTCCGTCAATCTATGCCAAAAGCTGGCGCGCAACTTCTTGAGCCAATCATGAACGTTGACGTGTTCACTCCAGAAGATCACGTTGGTGACGTAATCGGTGACCTTAACCGTCGTCGTGGTATGATCAAAGACCAACAAGCTGGTGCTACTGGCGTACGTATTAAAGCTGACGTACCTCTATCAGAAATGTTTGGTTACATCGGTCACCTACGTACAATTACTTCTGGTCGTGGTCAATTCTCTATGGAATTCGCACACTACGCACCATGTCCAGCAAACGTTGCTGAAGAAGTAATCGCAAAAGCTAAAGAAGAGAAAGAAAACAAGTAATTGTTTTTAGAATCTAATTAGTTTTAAAGCCCCGCAAGTGAAAGCTTGCGGGGCTTTTGTTTTATGGGAATCATAGTACGAGATACGAGATACGA
>NZ_JAHGAN010000015.1:0-8701 GCF_030248625.1 Vibrio sp. D420a
TTTGGTTATTCGACCTAACCGAGGCTTTCCTCCTGTGGAATATTGCTTTGGCACTAAGCCTAACCGAGCAGAGAAGTCGCGACTTTTATCAAATTGAGAGCCGTTACCTATTGAAGCGAGTATCGCTGTTGCGGTTTGTGGCCCAATACCTCGAACCTTCATCACTCGCTGACATTAGTGCTGACCTTGGCGAAAGAATCGAAGACTTGTTCAGTATCGGCGATACGTTGGTTGAGTTCGTCAAGGTGGTGATAAGCATCAGCTATCAATGTTCTTGCTAGGAGTGGCAGTTCATTTTCTGCATCTTCCAGCATTAAGGGAACCTGTTTCATCAATGAAGAACGACCAACAGGAATGATTAATCCGAATTCCGAAAGCAGGGCACGCATGCGATTCATAAGCGCGGTGCGTTCACGACCCCAATGCTCTCTTATTCTATGTACAGATAGGATGGCTTGCTGTTCGGGGGATTTTATGGGCACAAAGCGAGTTGAGGGTCGCTGAACAGCTTCACAAATAGCAACAGCATCATTAAGGTCGTTCTTTCCCTTAGTTCGATAAGGAATTACGTATTTAACAGCCATAATGCGGGCGTCATGACCCAGTTTATTGAGTGTTCTGGCCCAATAATGTGCACTACCACACGCTTCAACGCCTATACGCATGAGTGGCATATTTGCTATTGTAGTCAATAGTTTAGAGCGTGTTACTGACTTATGAAGTATGACTTTACCATTTTGGTCTACGGCATGAAGGCTAAAGTAGTTTTTAGCTAGGTCGATACCGCAAAAATAAGAATAATCAGACATGGTGCCTCCGATGCATTTAAGTACCACATAAGTGTGGCAGAGCCTCGGTAGGGGGAGTCCATGTCATTTGTTATGTACTAGGAAGAAATATGGACATTAATATTAGATTAAATATTTGCAAATATGTTTTCACGGAATTCGTCTATATAGCGTTCTTGTCGCTTGTTTTGTTTGGGCTCTCAAGTGGTAACAATCAATGGTTAGTGCTCTTTGTTTTTTCTATGTGTATTGGTACAACCATTAGAATATTTATGCTGTGGCGTAAGCTCAGGAATAGTGCGCTGCAAACGTCAGGTGGGAAATTGCTTTTCAAAGGGTTCGCTTGCGATGTAACTATATCGTGTAGCTTTCTTCCTTTTGGTCTTTGGTCGACAGCCAAGGTTTCATATTTTGAAGATAGCATGCAGAAACGTAATATTTATATTCCAAAAAGTGCTTTAAGCCGTGAGCATTGGCAGCAAGTTTTGTGGCACCGTACATAACAAGCATTTAAGGCTTCAAGGTACTTTATCTAACCTCAGATAAGTGCGTTAGAGTCATTAGTCCAACGCGTTTGTGTCCAAAAGTGGGTTAGGGCTTCAAACATATTACCTCTCTATTATTCTCAGTTTCACTCAAAAACAACCCCCATTGTCCCCAAAGGCTTTTGGGTGAGATCGTGGGTGTGTTGGCTCGTTTCTGTGTGTCGCTGCAGCCTAATGAAATAGAGCATTCGGTTGCGTTCTACAAAGCAAGAATGAGCATGTTCCCTACTCTGTTTTCATTCAAAACAACCCCCGTTGTCCCCAGGGTTTTGGGAGGGGTAGTGGGTGTTTGGTTCGTTTCGATGTGCCGCTGAAGCCCAGATAAATAAGGCGTTTGATTGCTTTCCATAAAGGCAGAGTGAGCCTGTTCCCTACCCTGTTTTCACGCAAACAACCCCTAATGTCCCCAGGTTTTTGGGTGGGACCGTGGGGGTATTAGCTTGTTTCGATGTGCCGCTGAAACTCAATGAAATAGGGTGTTTGGGTGCTTTTCATGAAGACTGAGTGAGCATGCTTCCCACTCTGTTTTTACGCAAAACAACCCCCATTGTCCCCAAAGTTTTTTGAATGGGATCGTGGGTGTGTTGGTTCCTTTCGACGTGACGCTGCCGCCCAGATTAATAGGGCTCTTGGGTGCTTTCCATAAAGCCAGAATGAACATGTACCCTACCCTATTTTCACGCAAACAACCCCCATTGTCCCCAAAGGTTTTTGAGTGGGATAGTGGGTGAGTTAGGGAGTTTTAATATATCGTTTCAGCCCAGTAAGGTAGGGAGGTTGAGCGCTTTTCACAAAGCCAGAATGTGCCTGTTCCCTACCCTGATTTCATCAAAAACAACCCCCATTGTCCCCAGAGTTTTGAGTAGGGGGTGATTCCACTTTTCCTACAGCGTGAGCTAACCTTAAGTTCTTTTTCAAGCTGTTTGTAGGTGTTCGAGGGGCACAAAAAAGCCTCGCGCTTGGCGAGGCTTTGATTATCTAAATATTCTGGATGCATCTCGATAAAAGTTCTCATGACTGCCCAACGCCATTAAGGTCAGGACTAACGTACCGTCTTCATCGTAGTTGTACCCAAGCAAGGTGAGCTGTTTGTTCATCTTAAACTTGTGCACCCTAAGAAAAGACAGATCGCCTTTCTTCATCACGCCAATAAAAGGGTTTTCTATAACCTCTTTCACTGCTTTATCTAGATCTTGTTTCTGGTTTTTGTGTAGCTTTTTTACCGTCTTAGCAAATGTTGTAGTTTGCTCAATCTTTGTTACTTTCGCTAAATTCATAAGCGGTCGTATTCCCGTGCTCTAATTCGGCTTTAGCGATGATTGCCTGCAGTACGAACTCGTAGGTTAAGTCAGGGTTATCCTCCATGATCTTGCCTATTTTCGCCCAATGCTCAATTTGCTTGGGGGTCGTTCGATTTAAAGCTGTTCCAATGGTTGCAGCTCTATCTACTAGGCCTTCATCAAGCCTAACGCTTGTCGTAGCCATATGTCTTACCTTGGTCGATGGTCATTTGTTTGTTGATGTTAATTGTAGCGCATTGCATCGTATGTAGCAATTCGCTACAAAAGCCTTGCTAGCGGGCTTTGCACTTATCATAAGTGACCTATAAGGTGGTGCTTTTCTGATGGCTCCCTCATACCTGGGAGAATGCGTCATTTAGTCAACTAGTAACAGCTTCTGCCCAAAAACGTGTTAGACCTTGAACGTTTTTCACCTAACCTTTCACCCTTTTAGGTTAAAAACAACCCCCATTGTCCCCAGAGGCTTTAAGGTGGGACTGTCGGGATGTTAGGTAGTCTGATTATGTCGCTCTAGCCCAGTAAAATAGCGAACTTCAGTGATTTTAATAAAGCTGAATTTATCTTATCCCCAACTCCGTTTTTGCACAAAACAACCCCCATTGTCCCCAGAAGTTTTGGTTAGGAGGCAATGGGCCTAGCTAAGAAGATTTTGCCCCATTCGAAGTTACGCCTGATTAATGCAATAATTCAGAAAGTTGCTTTTTGGATTACTTTTATTCATTTTTGATCGAAATAAGAAACCAGTAAAAATTAGCCCTACTTAACTCTCAACAAGCTAAGTTCGAATCAGTTAAACGTGACAAAGCAAGAGTGAGTGGAGAACTCACTCTACTTCAAAGGGGTACCCAATACCTAAAAACGGTTAGCTAGATAGTAAAGGCAAAGTGAGTTGAGCAATTATCAATAATGGTTTTCGCTAACATCACTATTTAGTTTTTCCTTCCGCAGTCCGACATTCGAAAGTTGCATAGGCACAAAGCCAGATAGCCCTTCTACTCGTTTGAGCCAAGCTTCAAGAGCAGGGTAATCAGCTAAGCTTATGCCGCCTTCTGGTGCTAACTTGATATAACTGTAGAGCGCTAAGTCCGCAATCGTGGGCTTTGTTCCGACCAACCATTGGCGGCCGTTTTGGTAATTCTGAAGTTGCTTGAGTAGCTTATGTGCTTCTTGAGTGAGTGGCTCACTGTCTATGTTGCGATTAAATAAGTTCGCTGTGCGTAGTTTGGCGACTGAACCTGCTAGTCGGTGAGCGGCAAGAGAAAGACACTGCTCGATATTCGCACGTACTAGAGGCGACTCGGGAAGCCATTGCTTTTCTCTATCATAAACGGTCGCGAGATAAACCAGAATCGCGTTTGAGTCAGAAATGACGGTTTCACCATCGACTAATACTGGTATTTGACCAAACGGGTTAAGTGCCAAAAACTCTGACCGTTGATGTTCCCCAGCCGGTAAAGCGACGGTAATGAGTTCAAAATCCAATTCGAGGATACTTAATAGCATGTGCACGCGGTGTGCGTGTCCTGAGATAGGGTGCCAATATAGCTTGATCATTGTTTTCTCCTAACTATTTGTCTGTTCTATATTTAAGAACAACTTGCGAAGAAGAAAAACCCCGCTAACATGGAATGATAATTTCCAGCATGTTGATAAATTATGGACACTATCGATGGAATGAGAACAGTCGTGGCAGTAATAGAAACAGGCTCATTTACCGCTGCTTCAGAGCGTTTAGGTATTTCTAAATCTTTGACTTCCAAATACGTTAACCGCGTCGAAGAGCAGCTTGGAGTCAAACTGTTTCATCGCACTACCCGCAAGCTTTCAGTTAATCAGTCTGGCCAAGAATACTACCTTCAAGCACAACAAGTTTTGGCTAAGTTTGACCAGCTATATCATCAGCTTAACTCAAATAATAAAGAGGCTTCGGGGCCTTTGCGTGTAACAGCTTCGCAGGGTTTTGCAGAGGAATTATTAAGCCCACTTATTCCTGAGTTTCACGCTCGATATCCAGATATTCAGATTGATATCATCGTTACCAACCAAAAACTGGATTTAGTGGAGCACGGCATAGACATCGCTTTCCGTGCCAGTGAACTCGAAGACTCCAACTTAAGATATCGTAAGGTAATGTCACTTCAAAGTTCAGTGTATGCCGCACCTGACTTAGCAAAACAGTATCGGCATGATATGGAATTGAAACAATTGCCATGCCTTATAGATAACAATCTTCACTCCACAGCTCGTTGGCCTGTGGCCAGCGCTTTGAACCAGAGCAATACTGGTAATAGTCTCTCCGTACGAGCCGTTTTCAAAAGTAATAGTCCACGGCTTATTCGCCAGTTGACGCTCTCAGCAGTCGGAGCAAGCTATCAACCCGATATTATCGCTGCACCTTATGTGAAAAAGGGACTATTGCAAAAGCTTGATATCGGTTTTAAACCACTTAAGTATCCGTTGAACGCTCTCTACTGTGGAGGTGTTTATCAACCTGAACGAGTGAAAGCCTTTTTAGATTTTGTTATTGATAAACTTGGTGCAATTGATTGAAAGCAGCAGATATGCGCTAGCACATATCTGCTCCATTGTTCGTTAAAGCGAAACCTCAATAGAAAGCGATACCAGTGAGGTTTCAATACATTTAATTATGACTATTTCTATAACACTTCGGAAAACGTTACTAGAGGTACGCGAGGTGATGCAGCATTCAAAGCAATTTTATGAATCATCGCATCTGTAGTTGTGCAACAATCTTCAATAATTGAAACTTTATACTTTTCTGCTTTCTTTGATATAGCAGTATGCGTAACGCAATTTTGTGTCATCATCCCACATATCAGTAACTCATCAATATCTAACTTTTCCAGTGATTTCTCTAACTGAGTTTGATAAAAGCTATCTGCATGCTGTTTCTGTACGACTTCTGCATTAGGGCATATCGCGATTATTTCTGGGTGGATATTCGCTCCTTCACTACCTTTTTCAAAGAAAGGTGCCATTCCTTTAGGAGCCGAAGATACGTGTTGGATAAGAAAGACCGGAACATGATGTTGGTTAGCTTTAGCAATTAATTCTTTAATGTTTATCAAGATCTTATCTGTGTTCCATAATGGGAATTTACCTTTAGGAAAGTAATCATTTTGTATATCAATTATAAGTAATGCAGTTTTGTTCATTTTTGATCTCCTGTTTTTTTAACTTTTTGTTCAGGAAAATTATGAGCAACTTGCTGTAGTCTTTTTAGTGGTTAAAATGACATAAAAAGGGCAATAATCGACATATATAGAGAGTCGTATGACAAAAATATCCATTGGAATTTGTGAGTATCCTTCAGTATTGAAGTCTGCGGTTTTTGGTCTTGAAGAGATGTTTTTGCTTGCAAGCAGAGTTTGTCGAGAACAAGAGATTGAGGTCTTATTTGAACCAGTCATTATTTCGCATGATGAGTTGATAGAGGATAGTTTTACCGTTGTTTTGCTACCGCCAGCTTCAATAGACGATTATTACTTAGCACCTGAAGCCGAACTTATTGAATGGCTTAGAAAGCAGTACTCCAAGGGTACAGTTCTATCATCTGCTTGCGCGGGGGTATTTATTCTGGCCGCAACGAACTTGCTTCGTAAAAGAGAAGTGACAACCCATTGGGCGTTAGCAGAAACATTTGCCAGAATGTTTACGGAGATTCCACTTAACAGTAATAAGATATTGATCGATCACGGCGACATAGTGACGGCGGGCGGTATGATGTCGTGGCTGGATCTCGGGTTTGAACTGGTCTCTAAATATTCCTCACCTCGGGTTGTTCGCCAACTTGGTAAAACACTTGTTATCGATACTGCGCAGAGAGAACAAAGCTATTATCAACAATTCAAACCATCGTTCGCTCATGGTGATTTGGTGATTGTTTCGGTTCAACAAATAATGCATCAAGGTTATACGGAGCCGTTATCGATACATCAGCTAGCGAAGCAAGTAAGCATGACTGAACGTACTATGCAAAGACGGTTCCTAAAGGCTACGGGTTACAACCCAAATCAGTATTTGCAGCGTCTCAGAATACAGAATGCATGTGACTACTTGGAAAGTACAAAGTATTCATTTGAATGGATAGCCAATCAAGTTGGTTACGAAGATATCAGTGCATGTCGAAAGGCCTTTATCAATATTGTTGGATTAACTCCACGAGAGTTTCGAAAGAGATTTTCCTGATACAAAATCGGTTGGTAGTTAAGGTACGACAGAATCGCTTGGTGATCACAGGTTGCAGACCATTGCCGTAACTTATCTCTGCCCCAAAATCGTTCAGAGCTATTACTCTACATTTTTAAGGGGGCGTGCATTTGCCCTACTTAAAGTTATTCGATTGGGTTGATCATTGTTCATTCTCATCATTAGGAGACATCTTGCAGTCTAACTTTACTTCATGTGGTATAACTTATTGATTGTCAGTTGAATCAATATGAAAAAATTGCACTATCGAAGGATGAAAGACGACTACGTGTCGTCTAATAAGCGTTAAGTTTCAATCATAGATGGAGAGTATTAAGTGTCTAAAAGACTAGTGATAATTTGCGTCCTTAGCTGCAGCATTCTTGCTATTCTGCCCTTTTTGAATCTGCCAACACTAGAAACAAATACGACATTCATAGCATCCTATGGGGCTTACTTATCTGGCACGGTCGCTCCTCTTATCGCATTATTCGCGTTCTGGGCTGTACTTAAAACATTAAAGTATCAACAAGAACAGATCACTCAGCTATCTAATGACAGTCAAAAACAAGAGATTACTCGCTGTCTAGAAAAGTTAGAAACTCAAGTTAAAGAGTGCCTAACAAACCATGACCTCACGATAAAGGTCGAAGAGCGGGACTACACGTTATATCAATTAATGACTATGCCATATTTCGTCACTACTTATGAGCACGGGATAAAGAAAAATTCTTATTACCTTGAGGGAAAAAGGACAACAACGGACTACATGATTTATGAGTCAATTTGTACAGCATCACTTTATGTAACACGTATGTCCGAATACATTGCTGCATACAAAAAGTTATCAGATGATAAGTTTGTACCGGGGTTTTACTACAACAAGTATAGAGAGTTAGCGAAAAGGCTACATTACTTAGGTTATTTACATTCAGACAAATACGAATTTTGGGAAAAGAAACTTAACAATAAATTTAAGAGTGATTCACAACGCTAGGCGCCCTCACTTCAAGTGAGTTTAGTGTTTATGGCACAATGATTTAGGTAAGGTGTTAGCGTTGTTCACACCATAATTTGGCGTTATGCGCTATATCGTTCAAAAAGGATATCGAATGAATAAGTTATTAGAAGAGTTGCTAAAACGAGGGTTCAAAGCAAAAATACGCAATAAGAGTATATTTGTTCGTCTGTCTCTGTTGTCATACCCAGTATCAATATCTCACAACACTGAACGGAATACCTACGAGTTAAATATTGAATACTGGCGCTATATTGTCGTAATGATCGGGCTGTTGATTAATGTAATAGTCGGTTTTGTTTACGGAAATGTCATTCTAAGTTCCTTCATATTGGCCATTGTCTTGTTGCAACCAATAGGGTTGTTAATATCAAAATCTAGATCCAAGAAACTAAAAGAATATCTTGAATCAGTTAATGGTGAAGTACGCGCATAACAAACGACTATGGCGTCAATGATTAGTTTTTGGCTATATTTTCATCCCACATGGCGCCATCTCTCAGCATCGAGTTAAGGGTCACAACCATCTTTCTTACACAGGCGATTATTGCGACTTTCTTAGGCTTTCCGGCATCTAAAAGTCGAGCATAAGTGGCTTTAAATATAGGGTTACATTGCATGGCTGACATCATCGCCATGTATAAAACGGTTCGCACTTGCGAACGACCACCTTGGATTACGCGCTTACCTTTATAGCGTCCACTTTCACGTGTGATTGGAGCGACACCAATTAGTGATGCAGCTTGTTTGTTCGTGATATAGCCAAGCTCAGGTACGTTGCTAATTATTGATGCAGCGGCAATGTTTCCTATTCCTGGGACGCTCTGCAATATTGTGTTT
>NZ_JAHGAN010000016.1:0-142129 GCF_030248625.1 Vibrio sp. D420a
TTTTCTTTAGACACGATCGTGTTCCTTCCTAGTTATGATTCGCCACGACCATTATTGGTCGAGACGCGCCAGAAATTGCTATTTTATGCGCCAACTCTCGTTAGCGCAATATTTGGACGCATTAGATCTTTCAAAAAAATGAAAAAAATGCAGCCCTATTGTTTAACCACGCTCTGCAATGATTGCTTTTGCAACATTGTTAGGCACTTCAGCGTACTCACTAAACTCCATAGAGTAAGAAGCACGACCTTGTGTCGCAGAACGTAAATCAGTTGAGTAACCGAACATGACAGACAACGGAACTTGTGCACGAATTATCTTCAGGCCAGCTGTCCCCTCGTCCATACCTTCGATGATGCCGCGACGACGGTTAATATCGCCAACAACGTCACCCATCCAGTCTTCTGGAGTAGTTACTTCAACTTTCATCATAGGCTCAAGCAGAACTGGTTGCGCTTCAAGTGCACCTGTTCTGAAAGCCATAGAGGCAGCGATTGTAAACGCCATCTCACTTGAATCTGTTTCATGGTAAGAACCATCGTATAGTGTAGCTTTGATATCCAGAACTGGATAGCCAGCAAGCACACCATTGTTCATCTGCTCTTCAACGCCTTTAGCCACTGAAGCGATAAACTCTTTAGGTACCGTACCATCGGCAATTTCATCCACGAAGACAAAGCCTTCGCCAACTTCTGATGGTTCCAGTTTCAGCCAAACATGACCGTATTGACCTTTACCACCGTGTTCACGGATAAATTTACCTTCCGCTTTCGCTGTACCACGAATTGTTTCACGGTAAGCCACTTGCGGGTTACCAACGTTGCAGTTCACGCTAAATTCACGCTTCATACGGTCAACGATGATATCTAAGTGTAGTTCACCCATACCAGAAATCAGTGTCTGGCCAGTTTCGTCGTCCATATCGACGCGGAACGATGGGTCTTCTGCTGCTAGCTTAGCTAGAGCGATCGTCATTTTATCTTGATCAGCTTGTGAGCTTGGCTCTACAACGATCTGGATAACTGGATCTGGGAACTCCATACGCTCAAGAACAATCTTATGGTTCTGGTCACATAAGGTTTCACCAGTGGTCACATCTTTTAGACCGATAATAGCGGCGATGTCACCTGCTCGTACTTCTTTTACTTCTTCACGCTTGTTTGAGTGCATCTGAACGATACGCCCCAAACGCTCACGCTGTTGCTTCACTGAGTTATAAGCCGTTTTACCGCTTTCAACTACACCAGAGTAAACACGGATGAAAGTTAGAGTACCAACGAATGGGTCGGTTGCGATCTTAAATGCAAGTGCAGAGAACGGTTCATTGTCATCTGCGTGACGTTCTGCTTCATTCTCGTCTTCATCGATACCTTTGATTGCAGGTACATCAACTGGAGAAGGAAGGAAGTCAACCACTGCATCAAGAACAGCTTGTACACCTTTGTTTTTGAATGCACTACCACAAGTTGCTAGTACGATTTCATTGTTAAGGGTACGAGTACGAAGACCTTGTTTAATCTCTTCTTCTGATAGCTCACCTTCTTCAAGGTATTTGTCCATCAATTCTTCAGAAGCTTCAGCTGCAGCTTCAACAAGTTCTGTACGGTATTCTTCAGCCATTTCTTGCATGTCTGCAGGAATGTCTTCGTATGTGAACGTCATGCCTTGGTCAGCTTCGTTCCAGTTGATTGCCTTCATCTTGATAAGATCGACAACACCTTGGAAGTTTTCTTCAGCACCAATGTTCAATTGAATTGGAACAGGTGTCGCGCCTAGGCGATCCTTGATCTGATCAATTACACGCAAGAAGTCTGCGCCTGTACGGTCCATTTTGTTAACGAAAACCATACGTGGAACTTGGTACTTGTCAGCTTGACGCCATACTGTCTCTGATTGGGGTTCAACACCAGATGAACCACAGAACACAACAACTGCACCATCAAGTACACGCAGAGAACGTTCTACTTCAATCGTGAAGTCAACGTGTCCAGGGGTGTCGATGATGTTGATACGGTGATCTGGGAATTGCGCTTCCATACCACGCCAAAACGTAGTGGTTGCTGCTGAAGTGATTGTGATACCACGTTCTTGCTCTTGCTCCATCCAGTCCATGGTTGCTGCACCATCGTGAACTTCGCCGATTTTGTGAGAAAGACCGGTATAGAACAGAATACGTTCACTTGTGGTTGTTTTACCTGCATCTACGTGAGCAACAATACCGATATTACGGTAGCGCTCAATAGGAGTTTTACGAGCCACGGTTGAATCCTCTTTACTTAGAGACTTAGGGACTATTGCTATACCCAGAGTAGTTGCTAAAAAAGCATCCCTCTAGAAATAGCAATAGTTCCTAGCATACGCATAGGAACTAAAGAAGTGCTGCAAGGAACCTTGCAGCACTGAAAAGGTATTACCAACGGTAATGTGCGAACGCTTTGTTTGCGTCAGCCATGCGGTGAACGTCTTCACGCTTCTTAACCGCAGTACCTTTGTTCTCAGACGCGTCTAGCATTTCAGCTGCTAGGCGTTGAGCCATAGATTTTTCACCACGCTTACGCGCAGCTTCAACTACCCAACGCATAGCAAGTGCGTTACGGCGAACCGGACGTACTTCTACAGGTACTTGGTAAGTTGAACCACCTACACGGCGAGATTTAACCTCTACCGCTGGGCGAACATTTTCAAGAGCTTCTTCAAATACAGCTAAGTGATCTTTACCAGATTTCTCAGCCATTGCATCTAGTGCAGTGTAAACGATTTTTTCTGCAGTAGATTTCTTACCGTCAACCATTAGGATGTTAACGAATTTTGCCAGCAGTTCAGATTTGAACTTTGGATCTGGAAGGATCTTACGCTGACCGATGACGCGACGACGTGGCATGGATTTTCTCCGTTGTCTTCTTCAGGTTATCCAAAACTTTTCAGTTTCTTCAAAAATTAAAATTAATTTAGTGTTTGGCCTTACTTAACGGATACCATTAAGATTTTGGACGCTTAACACCGTACTTAGAACGACCTTGCTTACGGTCGTTAACGCCAGCACAGTCTAGTGCGCCGCGAACTGTGTGGTAACGTACACCCGGAAGGTCTTTTACACGACCGCCACGGATTAGAACAACACTGTGCTCTTGAAGGTTGTGACCTTCACCACCGATGTACGAAGTTACTTCGAAACCGTTAGTTAGACGTACACGACATACTTTACGTAGTGCCGAGTTAGGTTTTTTAGGTGTAGTAGTGTAAACACGAGTACATACACCACGTTTTTGTGGACACGCTTCTAGTGCAGGCACGTTGCTTTTAACAACTTGCTTTGCACGAGGCTTACGTACCAACTGGTTAATAGTTGCCATTAACTAGCTCCTGAAATTTACTTGAAAGTAAGCTTTGTGAAAAATCTATCCCTAACTACACGTGGCAATTAGGGACGCAAAATTCTATTCAGCAGTGGGATGTGTGTCAAGAAATATACAGATCTTTTTTAGCCATCTAGAGCTAAGGATGCTCTATTTGGTCGATAAAAGTGGTAAAGGGTTACCAAGTGATGGATTGCTGGTGCTGTTCAGTGAGTGTAACGAAGCCCAAATAATCCACTTTTGTTAATGATTTCGACGCGAGGTTTTGCAAACCACGGCTGTTGAGATCTGGCTCGAGCACAGACACTTCTTCGATATTCATTAGCTGCTGCGCAAGCTCATGGTTTGGCAATGCTGCGTAAACCGCGTCTTCCGTTAACAGTAAGTGTTCACTCGGCTGGCGATAGGCAAGCGCGAGATTAAGCTTTTCGATCGTCTTAATGATGTGCAGCATGTTAAACCTTTAAAATGTGAGTATCTGGTCGCATTGAGCAAACTGCTGCGCCATAGCACTTGGTGCCAGTACTTGAGTATCAATAACCAGTTGTTCACTCGATAGTCCGAAGCGCTGTAAGCTCTGCTCACACACGTAAACCTGCTCGATATCGTAAAGCTCCATCAACTTAAATGCCGCAATGTAATCACGAGACAAAGACTCGCCTGGCCGCTGTTGCTCTAGCAGTTGTGTTACGCCATTGCCGACGAAGAACACCGAAATCTCCTCGGTGTAAGCGGAAGCCGCTAGAAGTGCATCTAAGCCTTCTCTGCCCGATGCTGTACTATGAGGAAAGCTGTTAAATACGTACCCTAACTTTTTCAAAACTGCACTACCCTATCTTGAGTCAACATCGCCTCAGCAAGACTGCCTAGCCCTGCTTGCTCAAAACCATCCGCCAAGTTGTGATTTTCAAGCTGATGTTGATTCGCTTCATCTTCACTGACAACGCCTCGACGCAATGCAGCTGCAACACAGGTTTCCAAGCGAACTTCATGTTGTGATGCAAGCTTTTGCCACGCTCCAGCAAGATCAAATTCATCGTTAGCCGGCACGGTCAGTGCGGAACCATTACTCACCCCGTCTTGATAAAAGAAGACACTCTTCAGTTGGTGTCCTCTCTCTATCAAAGCAAGCGCAAACTGGTAGGCATTTTTCGCAGATTGGGAGCCATAGATTGGCCCATTAACTAACAGGGTATACGTTAGGCTTGAACTCAACTCTCATCATCCTCTGTTTTACGCTGACGGATATACAGGTAAACCGTATGTTTTGAGATATTTAGGCGCTCTGCAACGCGGTTAATCGCATCTTTAATATCAAAGATACCTTTGTCGTAAAGCTCCATCACGATCTGACGGTTCTTAGTGTTGTTCGATACCGACTTATCAGCATTGATCTCTTCGATGGTACGCTCCACGGTTTGGTCTACCAGCTCTTCAACGTCACTTGCAAAGTTCACTGAAGACGCCGCTTCATCTGCATCTTGCGTTGGCATGAAAGATTGCAGTACTTGTGAGAACGGAGCATCAAGGTTTACGTTGATACAAAGCAGGCCGATAACTCGGTCGTCACCATTACGGATAGCCACCGTAATCGACTTCATCAATACACCGCCTTTTGCGCGTGTAAAGTACGAACGAGAGAAGTTACGCTTAGAGCCTTCAATATCTTTCAGCATCTTCAGCGCTAAATCGGTGATTGGAGAACCAACCTGACGCCCAGTGTTCTCGCCGTTGGCAATCTTAATCGCAGAGGTATTGAGATCCTCTAGCGAGTGCAAAACGATTTCACAAAACGGACCAATAAGACTTGCGATGCCATCAACAACGGCTTCATAAGACCTCAGAATGATTTTATCGTGTTCACTGAATGGCATGACATTGACTGATTCCATTTCAAGTAACACATCCGCATTGACTGTTTCTGTAGTAGTCACTTAATTCCTTACCTTCGTGTGAAAAATCAACAAATTTATGTAAGTTTATCAGAAATTTTTAATTGCACACCTAGCTAACATTGCAACTAGTGATTTAGAACAAGTTAAAAAACCAATTACTCAAAATGACAGCATAAAAAAAGGCCTAACTGAGTTAGGCCTTAGAACACTTCGTGAAACGATTATTGTGCAGCTGTTTCTTCTGCGTTATCAATCTTCAGTAGCTCAACTTCAAATACAAGCGTTGAGTTTGCTGGAATTGTTGGTGTGTCTTGCTCACCATACGCTAGCTCTGGCGGGATAACGAACTTGTACTTAGAGCCCACTTGCATTAGCTGTACGCCTTCCGTCCAACCTGGGATTACGCGGTTTAGTGGGAATGTTGCTGGTTCGCCACGATCGTAAGAGCTATCAAACTGAGTACCGTCAGTTAGTGTGCCTTTGTAATGTACTTGTACAGTGTCAGTATCTTTTGGAGACTCACCTTCCGCCGCTGTCATTACTTGGTATAGTAGGCCAGAGTCAGTTTTTTGAACGCCTTCTGTTTTCTCAAACTCAGCACGGTAGTCTTCACCCGCTTTCTTAGTTGCTGCTGATTTCTCTGCAGCTTGAGCTTGCATTGTTTCTGCTACACGCTGATCAAGAGCTTCTAGTGCAGCGCGCGTCTCGTCTTCGTTTAGTGCAGTGTTACCTGCGAATACATCTTCGATACCTTTCAGTACCATCTCTTTATCTAGGTTGATGCCTAGTTCGCTTGGCTTATCAATGCTTGTACTTAGGTAGTTTGCAAATGAAACACCGATTGCGTAAGCCGCTTTGTCGTCTTCTGTTTTAAAGTTTACTGCTTCAACTTTCACTTCTTCGACTTGAGGAGCTTCTGCCTTTGGTTCTTCTTTCTGACAACCAACTGCTAGCATAACCGTCGCGGCAAGCAGTGATACTTTTAAAACTGATTTCATTGAATACTCCAATTAATGGCCAAGCCATTGGTTATTGTGCACAAATCTAATGATTAGATTGGTGTGAATACGTTAGTTATAACAATATACTAGTTCTATGTCTTCTGACACAAACCGGATTGTTAGACGTGATGCGAATATTTTTTCACTCATTACTATATGCAATTGTCATCACTCTGTTAAATGGATGTTTTTTCTTCCAAGAGGATGATCAACGTTGGGATATCGAACCCAGCGGTGCCACCAGCTTTGCGTTAAGCAGAGACGGTCGTTTTGCCCTGCTCTATTCCCAGCAGAAACACTTGCTGCTATGGGATCTTGCAGAGAATCAAGAACTCGCCCAACTTGGAGAGCAAGATCAAGAAAGCTCTCCTGTTACACGAATCAAAATCTCTGACAATGGTCGCTATGCGGTGACAGCCAGTCAGATGAACTTTGCCGTTTGGGACCTAACTTGGACGCAAGCCGAAGGACTTTGGTCGATCTCTGACGGATTGATCCGTGATGTCGACATCTCCAGTAACGGCGAGAAAGTCCTACTCGGGTTATCAAACGGTAAAGCCATCTACGTGGACTTAGTCACTGGTCGCCGCTTAGAGTTCCTTGCTCACCGAGAAAAAGTCAATTCAGTGTCGCTCTCGTCCAATGGCCGCTATGCGCTTTCAGGTGGCAACGACTACAAAGCCTACCTTTGGGATACAGAAACAGGGCTGGTTTTGCGTACCTTCGAGCATGAACAGCGCGTTGTGCGAGTCGTACTCCAACGGGATGGTGAGCTGGCTTTTACCTCTGATGGCGGAAACCAAGCCATAGTTTGGGATCTTGAAACGGGTGAGCCACAAGCGGAGCTACAAAGCTGGTCGCGCCAACTGATCTTCTCAACCGCTCGCTTCTCTGATGATGGTCTGCAACTCGTCACGGGTACACCATCAAGCCAGGTTAGTATTTGGGATACGCAGACCGGCAAGCGCATCGCTCGCTACGAAGCGGAGCCGTTAAAAGATGCTCGCCCTCCTCGTGCGGTAGTGTATGATGCAGCCTTTGATAATCAGAGCCGTGTAATATCGGGAACATCAGCGGGCATTGCCCAAGCTTGGAACGTGGATTAAGAACGATGACAGAGAAGCTAGTTGAACAACTAGAGAGCCGAGTGAATGACCTTGAGTGTCAGCTGGCTTTCCAAGAGCAGACCATTGAAGAACTCAATGAGGCACTGAGCCAACAACAATTGCTGATCACTAAGATGCAAGACCAAATGAAATATGTTGTCGGTAAGGTTAAGAATATCGACGGCTCAAATCTGGCTGACGCATCAGAAGAGACGCCACCGCCACACTACTGATATTCAGATGTCGGCAGTGAGAGTTTCTGTGAATGCAAAAAGGGTGACCATGAGTCACCCTTTTTGTTTTATACACATCAGTTAATGCTCAACCCTGCCGATAAGTCCGTTTAATCATCGGCGTAGATTTTCACTTCTACGGTACCATCTACATCAACACTCGCACGATACATACCTGAGCTGTTCATGCCGAAGTGAATCTCACCTTGGCTATCAATGGCGATTAAGCCACCTTCTCCGCCCATCTCTTTCAATTCACCCTGAATGATATGTTCACAAGCTGTATGCACGTCTTCTTTCAAGTAACGCATACGCGCCGCCACATCACTTGCAACCATCTTACGCAGGAAGAACTCACCCATTCCTGTGGTAGAAACGGCAACATTGCCATTCTCAGCAATAGTCCCTGCACCTATGATGGGTGAATCGCCAACACGACCGTACTTCTTGTTCGTTACGCCACCGGTACTGGTCGCTGCAGCGAGATTACCCGCTTGGTCTAATGCGACAGCACCTACCGTGCCGTACTTTTTATCATCTGGGTATTTGTTGGCTTGCTGTTCATCATATTTCGCCTCAGACAGTGCGAAGATACCTTTCTCTTTCATCGACTGCAGCTGATCGTAACGACGCTCGGTGAAGAAGTAATCTTGCTCAGTAAAGGTATAGTCATGTTCAAAGGCAAATTTCTCTGCCCCTTCACCAATCAGTAATACGTGATCGCTTTTCAACATCACATCGCGAGCCAGCTCGATCGGATTTTTAATATGACGCACTCCAGCAATGGCACCCGCATCCATCTCTTTACCATGCATCACAGATGCATCCATCTCGACGAATTCATCATGAGTCAAAACCGAGCCTTTACCCGCATTGAAGTGTGGGCTGTCCTCCATCACTTTAACAGCGGCCACAACGGCATCCAGTGCATCACCACCCGACTTTAGAATTTGATGCCCTGCCAATACGGACTTTTCTAAGGCTTCAACGATGCCAGTTTTGAGCTCATCACTCATCTGTTCTCGTAAAATCGTCCCAGCGCCACCATGTATCGCGATAGAAAAAGGGTGTGACATAGATGCTCTCCATTTGCCTGTCTTGGTCTTTTGCTTACCAATACCATATTCATCAGGCTGTGTCTGGTAAAGGCGAATAATTTAGGTCCGCCAGCTCGAAGAGTCTGTCTCAAAAGTAACGACGTAAACCCGCATCGACAACGACCATACAGCAGATACAAAAAAGCCTCCACGAGGGAGGCTTTCTATATTCAGCTTGGGTTCACTAATTAGTGAGAACCACAGCCACCGCCACCGCAGCAGCCTTCTTTTTTCTCTTCACCGTGGTCGTGACCTTCGCCACCACAGCAGCCGCCTTCATGGTCGTGACCTGCTTGGTGAATGTGACCGTGTTGAATCTCTTCTTCAGTCGCTTCACGAACCGCTACAACTTCAACGTCGAACGTTAGAGTTTGGCCAGCTAGCATGTGGTTGCCGTCTACAACAACTTCGTCGCCGTCAACTTCAGTCACTTCTACTGGGATTGGGCCTTGGTCTGTGTCAGCTAGGAAGCGCATACCAACTTCGATCTGCTCAACACCTTGGAATACGTCTGCTGGTACACGTTGAACAAGTGCATCGTTGTGCTCGCCGTATGCTTCTTCAGGTGCAACTGTTGCAGAGAATTTGTCACCCGCAACTTTACCTTCAAGCTCTTTTTCAAGACCTGTGATTAGGTTGTTATGACCGTGAAGGTAATCTAGTGGAGCTTCTGCAGTTGATTGGTCAACTACTACGCCATCTTCAAGTTTCACTTGATATGCAACACTAACTACTACGTTCTTTTCAATTTTCATGAGAGCTCCAAGGAGGTTTGGACTAAGCTCCAACAATTGAGCTTAGGAAAAATTCTGTACCGGGATATTATGGGGATCAATTAACGAAACTCAATCATTCCGGCTTAAAAATACCGATCATTTCTTGATTAGCGTGTTCAGATTTCTCTACAGTTTTCGGTTTACGCTGCTCTGTAAAGTCACAATCAACACACTCAACCAGCTCAATATTGTTCTCTACCCACCAGCGCAGAGTATCTTGAGAGTTGCAGCTTGGGCAGCTAGCGCCAGCAATAAAGCGTTTTTTCTGTTTCACGTTATCTATCCTTTACAACTTGGATGCGTGCCATTTAACCATGGCTGTTATCTTATTATTTTATCGGCAGTTTACTGCCAGTAGTTTCGAGATTGATGATCATTTTCCATCTCATGCCCAAAAATCTCTTCCAACTCTTTACGAGCCTCTTTGGCCCTTTGTGCTAATTCCGCATCTTCACTGTGCTGAGGAAGCAGGTCTTTTAGCATGGCGTTATCGAGTTTGCGGAAATGCGCCTCCGCACGTTTTGCTTTGTATGGGTGCATGCCGAGTTCAGTCAGAGCTTGTCTACCCAAGTCTAACGCTCCTAAGAAGGTTTCACGAGAGTAGTTGGTCACACCGTGGTTCAATAGTTGGTACGCTTCAACACGACTTCGAGCACGTGCCAAGATTTTTAGGCGCGGGAAGTGTTGGCGACACAGATCGACCGTTTTCATGATCTCATCTGGTGAGTCAGTACAAAGAATAATGGCTTCGGCTTTATCAGCGCCCGCAGCACGCAAAAGTTCTAGATGCGTCGAGTCACCGTAAAACACTTTATAACCGAACTTACGCAAGATATGGATTTGGCTCGCGTCGCTCTCAAGAATAGTGATACGAATCTTATTGGCATACATCAAGCGCCCAATGATCTGACCGAAGCGACCAAAGCCCGCAATGATCACGCGTGGGCTGCGATCCACGACGTCAGAAGACATCGCATTCTCACTGATTTGATTCAACTGACGTGCAAAGAACCTATCTTGCAATTTAAGCATCAGTGGCGTGGTGACCATTGATAGGCTCACAACAACTAATAGGAAAGAGACTTGCTCCATACTCAAGATGCCTTGAGCGCTCGCTGCCGTGAAGATAACGAAAGCAAACTCACCACCTTGGCTTAAGATCATCGCCATACGGCTACGCGCTTTCGCTTGTGTACCAAAGATACGAGCAAGGGCATACAACACCAGGCCTTTCATCACAACCAAAGCAGATACAGCCATCAAGATTGCAAACGGGCTTTCGGCAAGTAGTCCTAGGTTTACTGCCATACCCACAGAGATAAAAAACAGACCTAAGAGCAGCCCTTTAAATGGTTCAATCGCAATCTCTAACTCGTGGCGGTATTCACTCTCAGCCAGTAGAACGCCCGCCAAGAAAGTACCGAGAGCCATCGACAATCCAATCTGCTGCATGATCACCGCAATACCAATTACCAGCAGTAGCGCTGCAACGGTAAACAGTTCACGAACACCGCTCAATACTACGTAGCGAAACAACGGACGAAGTAGGAAGTGACCACCGACCAACAAACCGACGACACCAGCCAGCATCCACAACATGTCTGCCCAACTACCACCGGTATTACCCGCGAGCAATGGTAGCAGCGCCAGCATTGGGATCACCGCAATATCTTGGAACAGCAATACTGCAAAGCCTGACTGCCCGGCCTCCTTGCCGCTCAGCTCACGCTCTTCAATAACGCGCAGCGCAATCGCGGTTGATGAGAGTGCCAGACCCATACCGATAACCAAACTGGTCTGCCAACTCAAACCAAAGAGACACGCTACCCCTGTGATCAGTAGCGTTGTTATAACCACCTGAGCGCCACCGAGGCCTAATATGGGCCCCCGCATGGTCCAGAGTTTTTTGGGATTAAGTTCGAGACCAATGAGAAAGAGCAGCAGCACCACCCCGAATTCGGAGAAATGGAGAATCGCTTCGACGTCGCTGATTAATCCAAGTCCCCAAGGGCCAATCGCCACGCCCGCCAAGAGGTAACCAAGTACAGAGCCTAGTCCAGCACGCTGAGCAATAGGCACCGCGACGACGGCAGCCGATAGGAAAATCACACTGCTTTGGAGGAATTCATTGGTTAATGCCATTACTGCGCCTCCCTGTGCTGCTGTTCAAGAAGTTGCAATGGTTCTCTCAACCAATTTCGGTACGACTCGGCGTGTTGATAACGCGTCATGTCTGATACATTTCGAGCCCAATGCAGAACCAGAGGCTCTAGCCAGTGCATTTGACACAGGGCTGCCGTCAGCTCAAAGGGTTGCAAGATCTCTTGTAGTGGATATTTATTATAGCCCGAAGCACCAAATGCCTCCTCTTTACCACCTGTCGTGATCACACTGCGCCAGTACTTACCTTTCAATGCACTTTGATCACCAAACGCAAAACCTTTACCTAGTACGCGATCAAACCACTCTTTGAGTAACGCAGGGCAAGAGTACATAAACAGAGGGTGTTGGAAGACGATGATGTCATGTTCAAGAAGCAGCCCATGCTCAAACGGAACATCAATAAAGAAGTCCGGATAGGCCGCATAGAGATCATGAATTTTAACATGACCGAGCGACTCTATTTTTTTCAGCATCACTTGATTAGCAATAGAGGTTTGAGGCTCTGGGTGAGCAAAAATCACCAAGACCTTGGGTACTGTGTTATTTGTAGATAACAAATCACTCATTCCTTTGAAACATTCCTTACAGGGCAAACGGTGGCAATGCCAAGAAAATTCTAACAAAAGTTATTAATATGTTATTGGCATCATAACCCAATTTGCATTGTGATCGACTTTTATCTGGTTTCCGCCTACTATGCAGGCGTCTGTTCACCTCTTAATTCTTTGCGATTTCTATGATTACTTTCTCGGATATTCAACTACTGCGCGGCGGTAAACCTCTGCTTGACCAAGCATCTGCGACTCTACACCCTGGCGACAAGGTGGGTTTAGTTGGTAAAAACGGTTGTGGTAAGTCCACACTGTTCGCTCTTATCAAAGACGAACTATCGATTGATGCAGGGTCATTCAGCAAGCCAGCACACTGGGAGCTGGCATGGGTAGCTCAAGAAACGCCAGCGCTCGAGAGAACCGCAATTGAGTATGTGATTGATGGTGATCGTGAATATCGTGGTTTAGAAGAGCAGCTGCTGAAAGCAGAACAAGCGGATAACGGTACACTGGTGGCCGAGATTCACGGCAAGATCGAAACTATTGGCGGCTACAGCATCAAAGCAAGAGCTGCAGAACTACTGGACGGCTTAGGCTTTAGCCAAGAGCAGATGAGTTGGAACCTGACTCAGTTCTCGGGTGGTTGGCGTATGCGCCTGAACTTAGCACAGGCTCTATTGTGCCGAAGTGACCTACTGCTACTCGATGAACCGACCAACCACTTGGACTTAGACGCTGTAATGTGGCTAGAGCGTTGGCTGCAAACCTACCCAGGCACACTTATCCTAATTTCGCACGATAGGGACTTCCTAGACCCTATCGTCAATCGCATCGTTCACGTTGAGAACCAGAAACTCAATGAGTACACAGGTAACTACTCATCGTTCGAGAATCAGCGTGCCCAGAAGTTAGTGCTGCAACAAGCAATGTACCAGAAGCAACAGAAACAGATGGCGCATATGCAGAGCTACATCGACCGCTTCCGCTACAAAGCATCAAAAGCACGCCAAGCACAAAGCCGTATCAAGGCGCTCGAAAAGATGGAGCAAGTATTGCCGGCTCAATTCGATAACCCATTCAGTTTCGAATTTAGAGAGCCTGACGCGCTGCCAAACCCTATCTTGATGATGGATGAAGTATCAGCAGGCTACGGCGATAATCTGATCCTCGAGAAGATCCGCTTGAACCTTGTTCCAGGTAGCCGCATTGGTCTACTGGGTCGTAACGGTGCAGGTAAATCGACGTTAATCAAGCTGCTGTCTGGTGAGCTGAAGCAACAAGCCGGTGAGCTGAGCTACTCGCAAGGTGTCAAGATTGGTTACTTCGCACAGCATCAATTAGAAACCTTGCACCCAGAAGAGACGCCACTACAACACATGATGCAGATTGCGCCAAAGCATACTGAGCAACAACTGCGTGATTACTTAGGTAGCTTTGGTTTCCAAGGAGACAAAGCGCTGGATAAGGTCGCCCCTTTCTCTGGTGGCGAAAAAGCACGCCTCGTACTGGCTCTGCTGGTTTGGCAGAAACCGAACCTATTGCTACTCGATGAACCAACCAACCACCTAGATTTAGACATGCGCCAAGCACTCACCATGGCGTTGCAAACCTTCGAGGGCGCAATGGTGATTGTATCGCACGATAGATACCTACTTCGTGCAACAACCGATGATTTATACCTAGTGCATGACCGTCAGGTCGCGCCTTTCGACGGTGATCTAAACGACTACTACAAATGGCTCACTGACCAGCAAAAAATCGAGCGTAAAGAGGCACAGGCGCAGGCACCAGCTAAAGATGGCACCAACAGTGCTGCAGCTAAGAAAGAGCAGAAACGCCGTGAGGCAGAATTTAGAAAACTGACTGCTCCGCTGCGCAAGAAACTGACCCAGTTCGAGAAACAAATGGATAAGTTCACAGCGGATCTAGAGGAAGCTGAACAGCAATTGTCTGACACTTCGCTGTATGAAGCCGAAAATAAAGCTAAACTTAATCAAGTACTCGCACTACAAGCCACCAGTAAATCTCAACTTGAAGAGGTTGAAATGGAGTGGATGTCTGTTCAAGAAGAGCTTGAGCAGATGGAACAGGATATGGAAAATTTATGAGTTCAGAGCATGCACCGACAACGCTAACACTAGAGAGACTGTGGCAATTTAGCCTCAGCTATTACAGTGCTCGCGGCGTTAAAGATGCATGTCTGACCCTACAAAACCAATATCATGGTAACGTGAATCTACTGCTGCTCCTCAAATGGTTAGACGAGCAGCAATTGGCCTTCAAAGAGACTGAGTGGCACAACATTCAACAGTGTTTAAGCCGCTCAGAATCCCTGCTGCTCAGTTATCGAGAGCTACGTAAACACCTTAAGCCTCATGTGGTCGACTCACTGTATCGAGAAGCGCTGCAGTTCGAACTCCAACTCGAAAAGCAGCAACAATCGGATCTGGTAGACTGTATCAATCGCCTTCCTCTGACATCAAACGCAACTACACCGCTGGTGTTGCAGTACTGTCGCTTGCTCTCTGCCGAGTCACTATATGAATTCTTTTCAGAGCCACTGGCACCCGAAGAACATAGCGCTATTAACTAGACGTCACATTACTACACTTATTTTTCAATACATTAGCTGCGTCAATTCTTGGTCAACACTCATCACTCACCACTTGCGCACCGCGTCAAGATAGACCAAGCTCAAAGAGAAACGCGAGTGATATCTCAGCCCCAGAGAATGATGGAACCTCTACTATGACAATTTTTACCGCTGCGACTGGCCTATCTAACCCCCACCTTCAGACCTTGGTCCCTAGGTTTATTCGTAAGCAGGCGCTGTTCCACCCTCACTGGCAAACACTTGAAACGCCTGACCATGATTTTCTCGATTTAGCGTGGAGCGAAGACCCAAGTAACGAAGGTCTCGATCGCAAGCCAATCTTCGTGCTCTTTCATGGCCTTGAGGGCAGCTTTGAAAGCCCCTATGCCAACGGTCTTATGAACGCTTTTGCCGAAGATGGATGGTTATCGGTAATGATGCATTTTCGTGGCTGCAGCGGTAAACCCAACCGCCTAGCTCGCGCGTATCACTCCGGTGAAGTAGAAGATGCACGCTTTTTCTTAAGAAACCTGCATGCTCAGTTTCCGAATAATCCTAAGGTAGCTGTCGGTATCTCTTTGGGCGGTAACATGTTGGCCAACTACCTCGTTGAATACGCTGACGATCCTCTACTTTCCGCGGCGACCATTGTCTCAGCGCCGTTTGATCTTGCCAGTTGTTCAAGCCGAATCGAACAAGGGTTTTCTAAGGTCTACAAGAAATACTTGTTGAACTCACTTAAATCCAATGCGCTCAAGAAAGAGAAGCTGCTTTCAGAAAAGTTAGGCATCACCGCAGACACGATCAAGAAGATCGAAAAGCTGTATGAGTTCGATGATTTGATCACCGCACCTTTGCATGGCTTTAAGAATGCACAAGATTACTACGCGCAATGTTCTGCACTACCAAAGCTTAATCGCATTAAGCTGCCTACGCAGATCATTCATGCCAAAGACGATCCTTTCATGACCGATGATGTGATTCCGAAATTCATTCTACCGGATAACATAGATTACCGGCTGTTTCAGAAAGGTGGGCACGTTGGCTTCATTACTGGTAGCACCTTCAACCCTAAGTTTTGGTTAGAAGAGGCACTGCCTGCCTATTATGAAAGTATTCAAGATTCGGCATAATAGCGCCACATTAAGGCCAGTACTCAAAAACTAAAGCGAACCTTAGTAACCTTTAAACATATCCATGAACATAAAAGAGAGATGTATTTATGATCATTCCATGGCAAGACATCGCCCCTGAAACTCTAGAAAACCTTATCAAGGAATTCGTGCTCAGAGAGGGTACCGATTACGGCGATGTTGAGATCTCACTGCAATCAAAAATCGACCAAGTAAAACAGCAACTGCAATCAGGAGAAGCGAGCATTGTTTTTTCTGAACTACACGAAACTGTCGATATACAACTCACTAAACGCTTCTAGGCTGCCATAAAAAAATAGCCGTGTTATAGTGGAAAACGATTGCTAACAAGTAAGTTATTCTAACGACAAGGGTTGTCATGTCCGCTAAACATCCAATTATTGCGGTTACGGGTTCTTCAGGAGCCGGTACCACCACTACCTCAGAAGCCTTCCGAAAAATGTTCAACATGATGGATGTGAAGGCGGCTTGGGTTGAAGGCGATAGTTTCCACCGCTTTACTCGTCCAGAAATGGATGTCGAGATCCGAAAGGCTCGAGAGCAAGGCAAGCACATCAGTTACTTTGGCCCACAAGCCAACGACTTTGGTGCGCTTGAAGAGTTCTTCCGTCAGTATGGTAACGAGGGGACTGGGCAAGTCAGACGCTACCTGCACACCTTTGATGAGGCAGTGCCTTACAATCAAATGCCGGGCACTTTTACCCCATGGCAAGAGATTCCAGAAAACTCTGATGTGATGTTTTACGAAGGTTTACATGGTGGGGTTGTTGATGGTGATGTGAACGTATCGCAACACGTTGACCTGCTGATTGGCATGGTACCCATCGTCAACCTAGAGTGGATTCAAAAATTCGTCCGAGATACACGTGATCGCGGGCATTCACGTGAAGCGGTAATGGACTCTATTGTTCGTTCAATGGACGACTATCTCAACTACATTACCCCACAGTTTTCACGTACCCATATCAATTTTCAGCGAGTACCGACCGTTGATACCTCTAACCCACTTAATGCAAAGGGCATCCCTAGCCTTGACGAAAGTTTCGTAGTTATTCGTTTGCGTGGTATCAAAAACGTCGATTTCCCGTACTTACTCGCTATGATTGATGGCTCATTTATGTCTCGTCACAATACACTTGTTGTGCCAGGCGGGAAAATGAGCTTTGCTATGGAGCTCATCGTAAGACCAATCTTACAACAGCTCATTGAAACGGGAAAAATTGGCTAACGGAACAGCATTCCGGTTGATTACTTTTCATACCGTGATCATGTGCACAATTTTGCGTAAAAAATCGTAGCTTGGTCACGATTAAAATCAAGAAATAGTGACTGAAAAAGGATACTATTCTTAACCGAAACACAAGATAGCTTGCAGCACAGAACAAGTGCTCTTATCCTAAGAAGTCAAATTCAGGCTTAGCTAAAATATGGAAAGCGGCAAGCATACCCTGCAGAGGAAGTGAGATATTATGGTTCTAGGTAAACCTCAAACCGATCCAACATTAGAGTGGTTCCTTTCACACTGTCATATTCATAAGTACCCTTCAAAGAGTACTCTGATTCACGCTGGTGAAAAGGCAGAGACCCTGTACTACATCGTTAAGGGTTCTGTGGCAGTTCTTATCAAAGACGAAGAAGGTAAGGAAATGATTCTTTCTTACCTAAACCAAGGCGACTTTATCGGCGAACTTGGTCTATTCGAAGAAGACCAAGAGCGTACTGCATGGGTTCGTGCAAAATCTCCTTGTGAAGTTGCAGAGATTTCTTTCAAGAAATTCCGTCAACTTATCCAAGTGAACCCAGACATCCTGATGCGTCTTTCTGCGCAAATGGCTAGCCGTCTTCAAGTAACCAGCCAAAAAGTTGGTGACTTAGCGTTCCTTGACGTTACTGGTCGTATCGCACAAACGCTACTAAACCTAGCGAAACAACCTGATGCGATGACTCACCCAGACGGCATGCAAATCAAGATCACTCGTCAAGAGATCGGTCAGATTGTTGGCTGTTCACGTGAGACTGTAGGTCGTATCTTGAAGATGCTAGAAGAGCAAAACCTAATTTCTGCTCACGGTAAAACTATCGTTGTTTACGGTACTCGTTAATCTCGATTAACTGAGCAAAAATTCAAAAGCCACCAAACGCGAATTTGGTGGCTTTTTCTTTATCGATAGAAGATACGAGATACGAGATACGAATGGAGCACACGAGGCTCTCGCCTTGTAGACACTCTCGAAGCGAAGCGTCCCCAAATCTTTAGGGCAACACCGTGCTCGTACCTTTCGTTACCCGTTAGTACTTTCGAAGATCTTGTCGGCCGATGCTGCAACAAAACCTGTGTAAAGCTCGCCATTAGCCATTGGGTAGCGCTTAGCAAACTCATAGAAGCCGCCTGGAACTAACTCCGCACCTTCTGAGAATTCAACTTTCACTTTATCCGCCATTGTTGATGATTGCTCTAGCAGAACCTCTGGAGAGCCTTTCACTTGACCGCCAACACTATTGATCGTAAAGCCAGACTCACTCAGGTGATCATTCACGGCTTGGACTTCGGTGAACTCATTTAGCTGGTTCACACTCACGGTAAAGTGGTTAGCACCGTAACCATGCGCGGCCAACCAAGACGCGTATTCGCTCTCTGTCGCCAATTGTTTGTAATCTTGGAAATCCAAGTCCCAAAGACGACCGCCATATAGGAAGTCTTGCCCTTCTAACTTGCTTGCATCCACCTGCGCAACCAACTTAGCAACGATCGCTTGTAGCTCTGCAGAACACTCTTCCACTTTCAGTTCACTAATGAACACTTTTGGCTGGGTTGGATCTGGGTGTTCAAAGTGCTTAGCCACGAGTTTCTTACTTTCAAACAGGTAGTCACCACACGCTTTGTAACCAAGTGCTAAGAAAGGTTTAGCAAGCGTATCAATCCCCAAAGGCGCAACATTAAACGTACGCAGCGCGATGTGATCATTGATAAGGTCTTCCTCTTCTTTCAACAGCTGATGTACCTTCTCAGCAGATGGGCAGAGGCGTTCGATGTAGTCATCCCATAGGGATTTGAACAGTAGATCGGGTGTCATGGTGACTCCTTGTCGGGTTCTAGCAAGCTAGAGAGTTGGATTAGAAAGAGTGTGGCTGCGACGAGGCGTCAGCAGCCATCAGCTTGTGACATACTTATTTTATAATTATATCTCGCAAGGTCAGACGCCTTGCGAGTAATCCAAAGGAGGCCAAACTTCCCTGCCTCCAATTGATGGTTTACGTTGTTAGTGGTGATTAATTGCTTTCTACAATTCGATACCCGGGCTAAAGGTCGCTGGAAGTTGCGTTTCACCGCCTTCCATCGATGCCATTGGGTATGCACAGTAGTCCGCTGCGTAGTAAGCACTCGGGCGTAGGTTGCCTGAAGCACCTGGGCCACCAAATGGTGCGTCACCACTTGCGCCTGTTAGCTGACGGTTACGGTTAACAATACCTGCACGGATGTGATCAACGAAGTACTCCCACTCAGAGTCGTCTGTTGATACAAGTCCTGCAGACAAACCAAAACGTGTATCGTTCGCCAATTCAACCGCTTGCTCTAGTGACTCATAACGAACCACTTGTAGTAGTGGGCCGAAATACTCTTCATCTGGCAGCTCTGCAATATTGGTTGCATCGATGATGCCCGGTGTTACGAATGCAGCTTCACCAGCTTTCGCTTCAACTAGACTTACACCACCTAAAGATTGCAGGTTTGCTTGCGCATCTAGAATGAACTTAGCCGCCGCTTCTGAGATTTGTGGCCCCATGAAAGGAGCTGGCTCAGCGAAAGGTTGGTCTACACGAATCTTCTTAGTTGCTGCCACTAGGCTATCGAGCAGCTGATCACCCTTCTCACCCACTGGAACATAGAGACGACGCGCACAAGTACAACGTTGACCTGCACTGATAAAGGCTGATTGAATAATGGTATATACCGTAGCATCAACATCACCAAAGTGTTCACTGATCACCATAGGGTTGTTACCACCCATTTCTAGTGCCAGCATCTTACCCGGTTGACCAGCAAACTGACGGTGCAGTATGTGACCCGTGTTAGCACTGCCCGTAAATAGCACGCCATCGAGACCTTTAGCATCCGCTAGAGCAATACCTGTCTCTTTAGCGCCTTGAACAAGGTTAATGACACCAGCAGGTAGGCCAGCTTCTTGCCAAAGCTTCATCGCGAACTCACCTGTCCACGGTGTCTGCTCCGATGGTTTGAATACAATCGTATTGCCCGATAGCAATGCAGGAACAATATGACCATTAGGCAGGTGGCCTGGGAAGTTGTAAGGCCCAAATACTGCCATCACACCTAGAGGGCGATGACGCAGAACGATCTGATTACCTGCCGCTTCACGTGATGATTCACCAGTACGATCATGATATGCACGAATTGAGATAGCAATCTTACCCGCCATCGCACCCGCTTCAGTGCGAGTTTCCCAGATTGGTTTACCCGTTTCTTTAGCAATGATTTGTGCGATCTCTTCGCTGTTCTCTTTCACTTTTTCCGCAAACTTAAGCACAATCGCTTCACGCTCAGCAAAGCTAAGTTTCTTCCAAGTTAGGAACGCTTCGCGCGCCGCAGCTACCGCTGATTCAACTTGAGCAGGTGTAGCACTGTCGCCATTCCACACTACTTGGTTGTCGTATGGGCTAACTGATGTCATCGCTTCGCCTTGACCGGCTACCCATTGCCCTGCAATCCACTGAGTCATACTTCTATCCTTCTTTGACTAACCATCAAGCTCTATTGAGCCAACATACGAACAAAATCGCCTTCTTGAACTTCCAACGCCTCAGCCACATTCGGCGCAAGGATCACTTTACCGCTAGCTTGGTCATAAGCACCTTTAGCAGCGACCGCTCGGAAGTTTTCAAATGAGGTGTTACCAATCAGGTAATCTTGGGAGCTTGCATGCTCACTGATTTCAACCTGAGCACGAATTGAGTGGCGCACCGATTCGATATTACGCAAATCACACTCAACCGTTGGGCCTGCATCGAAGATGTCGACGTAACCACGGTTAGTAAAGCCTTCACGCTCAAGCAGTTTCAATGCTGGGCGTGTTTTCTCGTGTACTTGACCAATTACATCTTGTGCTTCTTGGCTCAACAGGTTGATGTAAATTGGCAGCTTAGGCATCAGATCAGCAATAAAGCCTTTCTTACCAATACCCGTTAGATAGTCCGCCAACGTAAAGTCGATTGAGAAAAAGTGCTCTTGAAGCCACTGCCAGAATGGTGAGTTACCATCATCATCAGATACACCACGCATTTCCGCAAAAATGGTCTCAGAGAAGCGCTCTGGGTGTTCAGCCATAAGTAGGAAACGACACTTAGACATTAAGCGGCCGTTTAATCCTTTACGGAAGTCAGGGCGTAAGAACAGCGTACAAATTTCACTGCAACCTGTGTAGTTATTACCAAAAGTCAGTAGCTTAACAACGTTATTTACTTTAAGTCGTTGTGAAGAGTGCACCACTTTGCTGATGTGGTAAGAGTAAAAAGGCACATCCCAGCCAATCGAGGCTTCAATGCCCGTCGTGCCAGCAACTTCGCCCGTTTCAACGTCAAAACCGACCATTAGGTAACCTTCGTCACCCGGCTCAGTTACGTTTTCTTTAGCAAAGCTGTATTCAGAGTGTGTAATTCGATTGGTTAACAGTTCTTCGTTAACCGGAAGAGATGTGAATCCATGTCCTGACTCGACCGCACAGGTGTGTAGCGCATCGTAATCAGATAATTTAATTGGGCGTACAACAAGCATCATTATTCCCTCCAGATGCAAAACAGGCCCAAAACATTAAGCTTGGGCCTTGAGCTGTGCGTCATGAGATCGCTCTTGTGGCGATCATTTCTATGACGCCGCTTGAGGCTTATACTAGCGAAGCAATTGCTTTATCTAGTTTTGCTAAGCCCTCTTCAATTTCTTCTTTAGTGATTACAAGTGATGGTGTGAAACGAACAACGTTTGCACCTGCAACCAACACCATTAGACCTTCTTTACCCGCAGCAACTAATACGTCGCGCGCACGGCCTTGCCATTCGTCATTCAGGGCAGCACCTAGTAGCAGACCTTTACCACGAACTTCACTAAAGATTTGATATTTTTCATTAATCTTCTCTAGACCATCACGGAATAGCGCTTCACGCACCTTCACGCCCTCTAGAGTTTCAGGTTGGCTAACAACATCAACAACCGCTTCTGCAACTGCACATGCTAGTGGGTTACCACCGTAAGTTGAGCCATGAGTACCCACTTTCAGGTGTGGTGCTAGCTCGTTAGTTGTTAGCATTGCACCGATTGGGAAACCACCACCAAGTGATTTTGCAGTGCTCAAGATATCCGGAGTCACACCCAAGCCTTGGTAAGCGTAGAAGTTACCCGTGCGGCCGTTACCTGTTTGTACTTCATCGAAAATCAGCAGTGCATTGTGCTTATCACACAGTTCACGCACAGTGTTCACAAACTCTGATGTTGGAGAAATGATGCCGCCTTCGCCTTGCAGAGGCTCCATCATAATGGCACAAGTACGATCAGAGATATGTGCTTCTAGTGCTTCGATATCATTGTATGGAAGGTGAGTTACATCACCAGGTTTAGGACCAAAGCCATCTGAGTATGCAGCTTGACCACCAACAGTAACCGTAAAGAATGTACGACCGTGGAAACCTTGTTTAAATGCAATGATTTCAGATTTTTCTGGACCATGAACGTCTGCAGCCCAACGACGAGCTAGCTTCAGTGCCGCTTCGTTCGCTTCTGCACCTGAGTTTGCAAAGAATACTTTCTCTGCAAAACATACGTCTGTTAGCTTTTTAGCTAGGCGCAGTGCTGGCTCATTAGTCATTACGTTACTTAGGTGCCACAACTTATTTGCTTGTTCAGTCACAGCGTCAACCATCGCTGGGTGACAGTGACCCAAACAGCTCACCGCAATACCACCAGCGAAGTCGATATACTCACGACCCTGCTGATCCCAAACGCGTGCCCCTTCCCCTTTTACTGGGATCATTTCCATAGGGTTGTAACAAGGCACCATGACCTCATCAAATAGACTACGTTCCACTTTATTTTCCACTGTCATCACACATTCCTTCTCGATACTGCAAGCTTCGCAAAATAAGCGTAATGGTTCATATCCGAGACAAAGGTATTTTGTCTCGCCATCATCCTGCTGCAGCATTATATTTACATTTAATTAACCTTTTCAATAGTAGATTATTCTTTCGCCACGCTAAACAGCCAGGCGAACGTTACTACCTATGACTATTTATGCATCAAGGTATCTATTTTATGAAGCTTTTTTTACTTATACGCGCTTTAGGAAAGAAGAAATGCAGGTAAAACAGGCTCTGAGAGGGGATCGAGAGGAAATAACGCGAATAACTTTGCATAGACAGAAAAAGCATTATTCACATCTATAAATGTTATAAAAAGTGATCGGTGTCAGAGGGATTCAAGCGCTCAGCGTGCTAGAAAATTAGCAAGCAGTTGGTGCCCTTGCTCTGTTTTAATCGATTCAGGGTGAAATTGCACTGCGTCGATCGGCAAAGTCTTATGTTGATAGCCCATGATTTCGTCCATACGGCCATCTTCAAACTCAGTCCAAGACGTCAGTTCAAAACAGTCCGGCAGAGTACCGTTCTTCACGACCAAGGAGTGGTAGCGAGTGACTGTTAGCGGATTGTTCAACCCTTGAAAAACGCTCTTACCAGTATGGCGAATTGGCGAGGTTTTTCCATGCATTACCTGTCTGGCTCTCACCACTTCGCCACCGAAGACTTGGGCGATAGCTTGGTGACCGAGACACACACCTAAGATAGGCAGCTTACCAGCAAAGTATTCGATAGCAGCAAGCGAAATACCCGCATCATCAGGTGTACATGGCCCAGGAGAGATCACAAGGTGATTTGGTTTGAGCGCTTCTATACCGGCAATATCAATCTCATCATTGCGCACAACCTTGACCTCTGCACCCAACTCACAAAAGTATTGGTACAGGTTGTAGGTAAAAGAGTCGTAGTTGTCGATGATAAGTAACATACGTAAATCGTAACCGTATTGAAGAGAACAATAGGATGTGTATTGTGCAGTAAGAGATTAGAAAGGCAAGTCTTTCTACTTATTTACTATTTAAACGAGCCCCATAAAGAAGAGGCGCACTAGGCGCCTCATATCGTTTTTCTTAGATTACTTACAATCTTTCTCGAAGATGGTATCAACCCAATGAGGGTTATCTACGAATGGGTTACGGTTGCCCTGAATCTTTTGAATTTTGCTGTTGCGGTTAAATTCAAAGTGATCAACTGGGTCTTGCTCATTCCATTCTAGAAGTACACAAACATTACCTAAAGCAGTGCCGTTATTGGTTACGCTTGGCACAAGTTCAAGGTCTGGGTTAGAGACATCGCTGGTATCTTTGCCTTCATAGCGCGTTGCCATGTAGAACATCATACGAGCAACATCACCCTTCACTTCATCACGAGGCTCAAACGAATCGCCGTCTTTTAAGTTACCCGCTTCAGGAGACTCTGAAGTTGGCGAACCACCATTATCAAACTCTAGGTTACCGCGCTCAGAGTTGATAGACGCATCTGTTGGGCGAAGGTGGTGAATGTCGGTATATGCCGCAGCACGACTGTCATTGAACTCACCATTCGATTTAGGGTAACTGTGCTCACGGTTCCAAGCATCACCATCGTTGTTGCCGCTGCTGGTAAATGTTTTCAACTGAGAGCGACCGGTATACATCAGAATAACATTACTGCTGTTGTCTGGGTCTTCATCAGTCGTAGCAAGAGCATCCCATACATCACCATAAGAGAGCTGTGTAATCCCCGTCGAGATGATGTTGTTTAGTGCTTCTTTCAGCTCATCGCCTGTTTTGTTCAATGCGCTGTCGTAGTAGCCATCTGGGTTGTGTACTTCACCTGGTGGAACCGGTGGCTCAACAATCGTCGTTTGACAAGTTACCTTAGGTAGCGTGCCGACAACATGTGGATCATGTGCTTGTTCATATGCCGCATTAACACTGAATGCACACGGGATAAGTAAAGTCAGTAGTGTCTTTTTCATACTTTTAATTAGGGGCGAAGAGGCCCCTACTCCTTAATGCAATGAGGTTACTTGTTAAAACGACGACGTAGGAAGCCAAGTCCTAATAGGCTCAATAGACCGCCTAGGCCAAATGAACCACCATCGCTGCCAGAGTCACTCATTTGAGTAATAGACACTTGCTGCGTTTCAATCACTTTACCTTCAACAGCTGTTGTTACTGTGTACTCACCAACCTCTAAACCTGAGATAGGCACTTCCGTCCAACCCAGTGCAATTTCGAACTGATCAAGAACGTCTTTCTGAACATTTGAAGAGGTTGCTACAAACGCTTGAGTCGCATTGTTGAAGCTTACCGACACTTCATCACCCACTTTCAAGTAAGCAGAGTCTGAGTACTTAGTCAGATCAACAAAGTGGTTAAAGGTAGCACCACCAATCGGAGACTCAGGGCGAGGCTCATTGATTGGCTCATCAGGAAGCTCTACTGGCGTACCCGGTTGTACTGGCTGATCAGGATCCGGGAACACTGGATCAACTGGATCAATTGGTTTACCTGCAAAGGCAATCGATAGTACTACTGGATCATGCCCTGCAGCGCGGAACGAGTCAGAGTAGGCTTGACCCAGTTCGTGCTTAGCGTCCAGTGTTTGAGATTCACCGGCGTTAATATTCCAATGGGTTGCACCAACAACTTTCGACTTAAGACCTGCAGAAGTCAGAATATAGTCGAGGCTACCATTCTCATCTCCTTGAACGACGTTGTAGCTATTTGGATCTACAATTTCCATTACGTTCTCAAAACCGTAGCTATCAGCAACAACCACACCTTCTTCGTGTAGAGATTCATCACCGATGAAGGTTTTTTCAGCCGTCTTGATCTCGTAGTTTTCAGGTGCGCCTGAACGATCAGTCAGTACGGTGATTGCATCTTCGTTATTGAAGGCATTTAGGCTACCAAGGATGACTTTTTCGCCTTCCATTTCAGCCAGTTTCCGGCCTAGATAATCCGCCGCAGACACACGTAGATTCTCACAACCGCCTTGGCGATCGTCATCCGATGTATCTTCTAGACAAACTTGGTCTTTATCCGCAAAGTGGTTAACCGCAACCACAAGCTTATCTTCACGATCTTTAAACGAGAAGACAGGGACAACAGCTGCATGTTGAGTCGTAAACTCACCATTTTCAGCTTCTTGTTTCGGCATTGGAATTACTTGTAACGAATCTAAGCCTACTGTGCTAGGACGGAAAATAACAAAGTTCGCTGTCGCTAGTTCACCTACCGTTGTTAGTCCTTCACTGCTAGCAATGTTGTACTGCTTAGTCTCTGGAAGGTCAGCATTAAGCTGGGTCACTAGGTAAGAAATCGCAGAGCTGTCTCCAAAGCCGTTATTTTCAACTTCCATCAAACCAACGATGTCCGCATCAAGCGCAGTTAACGCCGCAACAAGCTTCGCTGTCTGGTGATCAAATTGAGTTGAATCTTGCGCACCTGGTGTTGCATCAAATGCCAAGAAGTCATTGCTCTCACCACTACCTTGTAGGCTATTGAAGTACTCTTGAGCGT
This sequence comes from Vibrio sp. D420a, assembly GCF_030248625.1. Taxonomy (NCBI): domain Bacteria; kingdom Pseudomonadati; phylum Pseudomonadota; class Gammaproteobacteria; order Vibrionales; family Vibrionaceae; genus Vibrio; species Vibrio sp. D420a. Next base: position 26,578 of record NZ_JAHGAN010000016.1, read on the forward strand.
TAAACGTTGCGATACGAACGTCACCCTCATCGACTTTCGGCGCCAAATCACGGTTATTACCACGTGCAATAAAGCTGTCGTTGTTCGCATCTTCTGTTACGTAGAAACGGTAGTCTGAGTATGAGTACCCAAGCACACCTTGAAGGTTACTTGCACGATCACCTACGCGAATGAAATCTTCGGTCGAACCATTTTGATCAATATCTGTTTTAGCAAAGTCTGGGTACCACACTGGTGCTCCAACAGTATCTTTCTTAAATGACTCAACGACTAAGCGTGCATCATCATTACAATCCGCTGCTTTTGCAGCTTCGTCAGTACCCGGGAAGTTCGCTTGGTTCGGGTGAACATTTGCTTTTCCTTGGCTAAGAACGAGGTTGTAACGCTTAGGTCCTTCGTCCAAGCTGTAGCTGCGTGAAACGCGCATATCAACGGTTGAAGTCAGGTTAACCAGCATGCCTTCATGACGTTCTAAGGTGAAATCGAACTCAGAGTCTGAAGCAATTTGCTCAAGGTTAACAGCCGATACAGAGCCAGTGCCGACCGCTTTAATGGCTGTTGCAGGGATTTGAGTCCAACCATAGTTTTCTTGAACCGGACCAGTTACCTGAACCTTATCACCCACACTTAAGCCTGTTACATCACCGACAACAAAGATACCGTCAGAGGTTTTCGGATCGCTATCTGGCGTTTCATCTTGCATGTAGAAACCAACAGCAACATCACCATCAAGCGCTTCGCTCTGAATCGCGGTGATCACGCCTTCAACGGTAAAGGTTTCATCAGAGATGAATTTACCATTAGCTGGGTCTGTGTATGGAGAAGCCCAAGAGTCACCTTGAAGCTGACTGATCAGTGTATCTGGTGATGGGTCCGGATCTGGATCAGGGTCTGGGTCAACTGAACCGTTGACTTTACCTAGGCCGTCAAATGTATCTTTGGCTAGCTCTGTCCAGTCTGATTCATTGTAAGTCGCAGACGGTGATGTGCCATTTCTTTGCAATGTAATATCTTTACCCCAACCACTCGCTGTCGGGACTGCGCCTACTACATCGACAAGTGTATCACCGTTGAAGAGACCGACAGCATCGCCACCATTATGATATAAGCCACCGGTAATAGAGCTTACGCCATCATCTAGAGTGATAGTTGCTGAATCATGAAGAACAACCAGTACCGATTTCGCAGGTAGCGTTTGTCCATCAAGGTTCACCATCTCTGATGGGGTTTCGTCACCATCTTTATAGCGAACCAATTTATAGCCTGTTAGGTCGATATCTTCAGAACCATTGTTATAAAGTTCGATTGCCTTGTTGTTTGAGCTGCCTTCTACATATTCAGTAATAACAACTTCACCGGCACCGCCACCTAGCTCAACCTTGCCAAAGTCACTCCAATCGTTCATATCTACAACTTCAAACTTACTTGCATCGTAAGTTGTGCTTGGAGACATGTCTGTTCTGCGTAGTGTAACGTCTTTATTAAAATCTTGACCGTCGCCAGCACCTACGATATCAACGACAGTGCCATTGTTTCGCACAGCGACAGCATCATTACCATTGAAGTAAGTAACAGTAGACTCAACGTCACCTTTACCTTTTAATTCATCAGCAGCGCTTGCGTTAACAATGACATAAGTTTGCCCAGAAGCCAGCGTCACGCCATCCAAAGATTGGCTGTTATTCCAGTCACCACCATTCGGGGCAAGATCGACCGTATAACCATCCAAAGTCGCAGAAGAAGAACCGACATTGGCGATTTCAATTGCTTTGTTACTCCCAGATCCTTCGGTGATCTCAGAGATAATAATATTTGCATTTGCCATAGGTGCGATCACAGCACCAACAGCAATCGCTATTAAACTTTTTTTCATGTTTGAACCTCAAAGGTAAACAGATTTATATCCATATCAGCCAAGTTAATCTTGTATTTCCTCGGCTTTACTCAAAAGAAAGGGTTAGTAATAACTACTAACCCTTTTATCAATTACTGACGACGGCGGCGTAGGAAACCTAGACCCATCAGTGACAACAGAGCACCAAAGCCGAAGCTACCACCTGAACCATCGTATTCAGGAGTCACAGGTGACACATTGCTCGAATCTTGTTTGCTAATATTTGTAGCCATTGTCATCGACTCAATCACTTGAGACGAAGATGCCCCAGCATTTTGAGCCGCAACACGGTCTCCCATTAGTTTCATCGAAATCGTGTAAGTACCCGTATCCAGACCAACCACGTCAAACATTACTGTTTGTGCACCATCTTGATTCAACGTCACTTTCGGCAAAGAGACATTTTGTGGTTGTGGAGAAATAGAAATTTCAGCAACATCACCAGATCTCGCATCAGCTGATACTGGGAATGCGATGTCAGCACGGCCACTCTTCACAGCAATATTCACATTCGACTCACCCGCTTCACCGTACTTGTAGCCTAGCGATACCATTGCTGGATCGTGGTCAGAAGAACGAATAGGCGTTTCTCTAGCGAATGGGTTAGAAACCTCATCAGATGCTTTCTTATAGTTGCTGTAATCATTCAATGAAGATTCAGCTGCATTGATATGCCAGTCAGCAGCATCAACCAGACGATCTTTCAGTGAAGGTGTGATTAGAAGGTGGTCCAAAGAACCAATTTCGTTGTTGTATGAGTAACTCCAAGCTGTTTTGCCAGCAGGTGTTTTCAAATCAACTGCATTTAGGTAACCAAATGTTGTCGTTATCTTTTGGCCATTCTTTTCAAACACTTCATCGCCAACAAAGGTGTAGCTTGATGCGTAAATCTCTTTACCCGTTGGGTTATCTGTAAGAACAAGCATTGGGTCTTCGTAGGTGTATGAGTTCATGTCACCCAATACAACTTGGTCGCCACCAATTTTCGCCATTTCTGTACCTAGCTGGTATGCAGCTGATACACGGAAGTTTTCACAAGAACCTTGGTAGTCATCGTTGCGAACGTCATCGTTCACTGGATCAAAATCAGCCCAAGTTTCCCAGCCAACCCAGTCTTCATGACAAGTAGAACCTTTCGATTTCAAGTGGTTAATTGCAACCGTTAGACTCTTACCGGTATTAAGAACATTGAATGTCGCTGCAACGGTATTACGCTGGTAGTTATCACCACTTTCACGAACAGCACCATCGCCGTCAATGATCGCGCCACCTTCCGGGTACTCAACTAGCGGAGCATGCTGCTCAGGCATTTGAATAATGCGACCGGATGTAAGAGAGACTTTCGATGGACGGTAAATTACACCTGATGTAATTGCATCGGTACCAATCGTGTCGTTTTCATCTAGGATGGTGTCACCATTGCTATCGAAGCCAACAAAAACATAGCGATTGTGGATAGAGTCTTGGTCACCGCGCTTGGCGTAATCTTCTTCATTGTATTTTGCGTTAACAGAAGCAAGAAGCGTCTTAATTGCACCAAAGTCACCAAAACCGTTGTTCTCGATTTCCATCAAGCCAAGGATATCCGCGTCTAGACCGTAGATAGCTTCAACGATTTTCGCTTTTTGTAACTCGTACTCTTCTTCCGATTCTGCACCACGGTTGTCACCATGCTGGTTTGCACTGCCACCGTAAGGCGAGTTGAACAGGTTTAATACGTTTTGTGTTGCAACCTTAATCGTAAAGCCTGCATCGTAATCTTCATTAACGATGTCATACTCACCATTACTTGAAACTGGTCGTGGCGTATTTGGCGTAATATCCGCACTTGTCATCTGATAACCACCAGCAGCCGGATCTTTCACGACTAGACGGTATTCATCGTAGGTATAGGCGATAACACCTTCTACGTTCTTGATACCATCATTGATACGAATTGGGTTGTCGTAGCTAAAGTCTGCGTAATACGGGATTTTGCCGTTACTTGGTGCTTTTTCACTATCAAGGAATAGAGTCGCATCGCGGTTTTGTTCGATCTTAGCGATCGACTCGAAGCTGCCTGCTACGTACTCTTGGTTCGGGTGAAAGTTAGGCTCTTCATAAGCTAGAGCTAAGTTATTACGGAACTGACCTTTGTGGTAAAGCTCGAAGTCGAAGGCAAATGCACGAGTTACGCGCATATCTTGATTGCCCGTCTTAGTGTCGTCCATGTCTTCAACAAGCTTAACGAACATACCTTCGTGACGCTCAAGCGTATTCGCAAAAGAAGCACCGTCTTCCGGTAGGCGTTTTAGTTCAACTGGCCCTGGAGGAGTAACAGTATTGCCAGTTTCTACCCAGTTACCTGACATATTAAACTGTGTCTGACCGAAGTATTCGCGGACAGTACCAACTACAGTGATTTCTGTACCCACCGCTGGTTGAGTGCTTGAATATACAAACAGACCATCTGAAGTCAGTGGGTTACCATCGTGATCGTATAGGAAGAAGCCTTTAGAAAGACCGCTAGCTGCACTCGGCAGTACGTAGCCCACATAAGCAGTTAGCTTGTATGATGCTTCTGTCTCATAGAACTTGTCTTCTTTTAAAGACGTACCGAATTCCGCTTCTACTAGTGGAGAAAACTTACCTGTGCCTTGTACTTCAGCAATAGTTACTTCAACCGGCGGCGGCGGAGGTGTTGGTGGCTCTTCTAGCGTTAGTTTTCCAAGATCATCGTAAACATCTGTACCTACGTTAGCCCAGTGTAGTTCTACATAAGAGCTGTCTGGAGTTGTCGCGTCTTTTGTACGGCGCAGAGTAACTTCTTTACCCCAAGTTGAACCGCTAACACCAATAATGTCATGGATAGTATCTGGGTTGCTATCCGCACCAATCCAAACTGGATCATCACCATTAAAGTTCAGTGCGTCATGGCCAATGCCGCCGTAGCTGCCCGAGTAAACGATCGTCGCACCATTTGCTGCAACTGCGTTTTTCAGATCAGCAGTCGCATTGTCGCCAACCACTACGATGCTTTCTCCAGCAGCAATAGTGACATCTTTCAGTACTGGGGTTGCATCATCCGGCTTTAAAACTTTGTTTTTGTAGCTGCTGTAATACAGTGCATGGTCGGTAAAGGTAAATGGCGTAGTACCTGTGTTGGTGATCTCGATTGCACTGTTGATTGCGTAACTATCAACGCTCGATTCTACATACTCTGTAATCAGAATATTATTGATGTCAGCCAGTGCTGCGCCGCTAAGCACACTACTAATCGCACCAGCAAGTAGAGTCATTTTTTTATTCATTTCGATATCTCTCTGATTTAATTAGAAGTAAACGCGAGCGTAAGCGTAAGCGTCTTGAGCTGCTTCACCAGTGTTCCACTCAAGTGCAATCACACTAGAACGTGTTGGACGGTAGTTGACACCTAATGTGCCCCATACGCGCTCATCACCCCAGCTGTGCTTGTCGTTGCCACTTGCTGCTTGCTCATTGCGATTGTCAATCGCCCATTGCTCATACTCTTCGTAGTTGTATGAAGCAGTGAACTCCCAATTATCAGTAAACTGGTACTTCGCTGAAGCCAGGTAACCTTTGTTCTCTAGAGTTTGAAAATCATTGTTCACGTAAGTTTTCTCACCAGTAACAGGATCAACTGAAACCAGTGTTCTTGACTGTGCAATATCTTCTTCTTCGAAGAACGCATTAACACCAAGGTGGAAAGTTTCCGTCACAGCAAGGCGCGCGCCCGCACCTAGTAGACGCTGCTCGCCATACTTCGATTTACCATCAGAGCCACCGCGGCCTTCCGCACCAGCTACAACAGAGAAGCGATCGCCAAAGTAACCAATGTAACCATTCACGATTTCGCCAAGCTCAGAGCCAGAAGATGACTCAGCGCGGTTGGTGTACGAAGCGCCAACTTTGATTGCGCCAAAGTATTTACCTTCATACTTTGCGGTCATGTCTTGGTCGCCAGCTTCACCCGTTTCAACCGTGGTATCAAAAGTGAAGTCACCCCACTTGTCGTAATCATCAAATGCAGTATCGGTTAGACCTACCTCTACGTAGTGTTCTTGATTCTTGCTCTTGTACAGGTCATATCCAATAAAGACCTTATCGATCGCCAGAACCATATCACCTGAACCGTATTCCCAGTTCTCACGCTCATAGTCCAGCTCTAAGCGATAGTGCATCTTGTCTTGTTTACCTTTCACACCCATGGTTGCGAATGAGTCATCAATGAAAGTTTGGTCTGCGTAAAACTCACCGTATTCGTAGTTAGCGCCAATATGACCACCAACGCCGACCTCACCATAGAGTTTTACGAAGTCACCATTCTCATCTTCATAAATAGTTACGGCATTTACAGCCGATGCCATAAATAAAGAAGAAATAGCTAGCGCCACTGCATTTCTTTTTAACATCACTTATTTCCTTAAATTCAACACTCGTAATGGAATATCGTTCCAAAGCCAATTAGCGCGCAGAAATTCCAACCATTTATTTTATAAATATGGTTTCGATTGAAATTTACGCGTAAAAAAGCACAGATTCACAAGGGTGATTCTGAATGTAGCCAAGCTTACCTAGTTATATTAAACCTGTGTAATCTCTTACTTTTATGTAATTAGATAAAGCGATAAACACCATAAATGAGGTTTATTTCACATTTATGTCGCTGATATTACGGCGTTGATTATAAATCCAACAGAATGGGTAATGTGTAATAGAGCATTTCATCTAAATCTTCAAAATATTGCTCTACATCTCAGAAAGTTAATTAAGTTAGTGTTAAGTGAACTATTAATAAGGATTAATTTTATAGTTTAGAAAATTGGTACAATATAACAATTAAGGTGATTTTGATTACGCACGCTTACAAATATATCTATTAATTATCGCCGCAATATATATAGGTAGTGAATGTGAGGTTTTTATAAATCTAAATCAGTAGAAACAAAAAAAAAGCCTCTGTACTAGACAGAGGCTTTAGCAATGAATTTAGCGGTTGAAAACTATGGGCGAGTTACAAAACCTACGGCTTCGTAAGCTTTCTTCAGGGTAACTGCTGCGCGTTCTGAAGCTTTTTCTGCGCCAGCTTTCATTACTGCGTCCATGTAGGCACGATCTTCACGAATGCGGCGGTATTCTGCTTGGATTGGCTCTAGCATCTCAACGATTGCTGCGCCAACGTCTTTCTTAAATGGACCGTACATCTCTACGCCTTGGTATTGCGCTTCAATCTCTTCAAACGTTTTACCCGTTGCTGCAGAGTACAGCCCCATCAGGTTCGAGATACCCGCTTTGTTTTCCCAATCATGAGCAATGCGTGGCGGCATCTCCGCATCGGTTTGCGCTTTGTTGATCTTCTTGATGATCGACTTAGGTTCTTCCAGAAGCGTAATCACGTTCTTACGGTTGTCGTCCGACTTAGACATCTTCTTCGTTGCATCTTGTAGGCTCATTACACGTGCATTCACGGTTGGAATGTACGGTTCTGGCACTTCGAAGATTGGCTGCTCAGGAGAGTAGATGTTATTGAAGCGAGTCGCGATATCACGCGCCAGCTCCAGGTGCTGCTTCTGGTCGCTGCCTACTGGTACTTGGTGAGCACCGTAAAGCAGAATATCTGCAGCCATCAATACTGGGTAATCAAACAGACCTACGTTTACGTCGTTCGAGTGACGCGCAGACTTGTCTTTGAATTGAGTCATACGGCTCAGTTCACCCATCTGCGTGTAACAGTTAAGAAGCCAACCAAGTTGAGCATGCTCTGGTACGTGTGACTGAACAAATAGCGTGCTCTTCTTTGGATCAACACCGACAGCAAGACAGATAGCTAGTGCGTCTAGAGTCGCTTCATGCAGAGCTTTAGGATCTTGACGAACCGTAACCGCGTGAAGGTCTACAACACAGTATTGGCAATCGTAGTCATCTTGCATCTGTTGCCATTGACGTAGAGCACCCAAGTAGTTACCGATACTTAGTTCACCTGATGGTTGAACACCACTCAATACGATGGGCTTGCTCATGGTTTTAATTCCTTTGCTTGTTCGCTAGTTTGAACTCAACTCGTTTAACGTTGCGTCTTACAGACTAGCTTCTTAACTTAAATATAGAAAAGCCGCACAGCTCTTTCTGTACGGCTCATCCAGTGTACTCATTGACAAGTATTTTGCTAGTAGGTTAGCTAACTTTTGTCCGCATTATGCTGAAACGAGAACGACATCTAGTAATTGAGCAACGCTATCTGCCACGTAGTCAGGTTTTGATGCTGAAATTGGCTCACCATGGTTGTAACCGTAAGTCAGACCAAACGAGTGACAACCCGCATTCTTCGCCGCTTTAATGTCATTGCTTGAGTCACCGACCATCAGCATTTCGTCGGCCTTTACATTGTGCTTCTCTAACAGCCAGTTCAAAGCGACTGGGTTGGGTTTCTTTTCAGGGAACGAGTCACCACCCAGTACATCTACAAAGTACTTATCGATACCGTGCTGCGCTAGAACATCAGGAACAAACTTCGATGGCTTATTCGTTACCAATGCCATAGTGAAGCCAGCTTTATGCAGCTCAGCCAGTGTCTCTTTTACTGATGGATACAAGTGGCTTAGCTTGTGGCCACCTTGCTCATAGAAGTCATCAAACATCACACGAGCTTTCTTTAGTAACTCAGGATCTAGCTGAGGGTCAACCGTGAGGCTACGACTCAGGGAGCGCCCGATAAGAACATCTGCACCGTTACCTACGTAATCACGCACTTCCTCTTCGCTTACCGCAGAAAATCCCATCGCCTGACACGCTTGGTCCGCTGCAACAGCAAGATCTGGCACGCTGTCCAACAAGGTTCCATCCAAATCAAAGGCAATCAGTTTTATTGAGCTTAATGACATCTTACTTTCCTATTTTTGTATTCGCCTTATGAGTTGAGCAATAAGACGTAAAAAAGGGGCCAATCAGCCCCTTTATCTAAATTCTTTAGTTTAGGTCAACAGACCCTAGTTCTACTTTTATGCGTTAACTTTTGCAAGCTCTGCACGCATCTCATCAATGACTTCTTTGTAATCTGGCTGGTTGAAAATTGCAGAACCTGCAACAAACATGTCTGCACCCGCTTCTGCGATTTCGCGAATGTTATCCACTTTTACACCACCATCAATCTCAAGACGAATGTCACGGCCTGATTCATCGATCATCTTACGAACAGCGCGCAACTTATCTAAAGTGTGAGGAATGAAAGATTGGCCACCAAAGCCTGGGTTTACCGACATCAGTAGAATCAAGTCAACCTTGTCCATGATGTAATCTAGGCAAGAAAGCGGCGTTGCTGGGTTTAGTACTACACCCGCTTTACAGCCGTGCTCTTTAATAAGCTGCAGTGTGCGGTCAATGTGTTCAGAAGCTTCAACGTGGAACGTGATCATCGATGCACCCGCTTTAGCAAAATCAGGCACGATGTTATCAACTGGCTTAACCATTAAGTGAACGTCGATCGGCGCTGTAATACCGTAGTCACGAAGCGCTTTACAGATAGGCGCACCAAAAGTCAGGTTTGGTACGTAGTGGTTATCCATCACATCAAAGTGCACAACGTCAGCACCCGCTGCAAGAACGCGTTCTACGTCTTCACCAAGACGAGCAAAATCTGCAGACAAAATAGATGGAGCGATTAGAAAATCTTTCATACCAGACCTCTTAAGAGTGAGTAAAAATGCGAATATCACCGCCTTGGTGGCATCTCATACACAAATACAAGGCTCAAACCCAAGACTATCTGGTGCGCAATTCTACCTAACCGATGAAAGAGATCCTAGCAGTTCAAGGGAATTGTTTATCAAAGTGCCAAGTCAAAGGATCTAGCAATGTAATTGGCTGATTGGCTCAGTAAACCTTCGCTACTCTGCAGCTTGTTGGTTCTTCTCTGCATGGAACAGCGCCAGTAGCTCATCGACTTTATTGCGCCCTGCTCCGTTACGACTGATAGTACGTTTCACTTTCACAACGTTAAGGTCAGCACCGTGATACAGGCGGCGTGTCAAAGTGGTGTCGTGGTTAGAGATCAACACAGGAATGCCACGCTCCATTGCTGTTTTCTCAGCGATGTCAGCGAGTGCAGCTTGGTCATCCAGTGAAAAACCATTACCTGCGTAAGAAGTAAAATTCGCAGTAGTAGAAAGCGGCGCATAAGGAGGATCGCAATACACTACACAACCTTTACGAGCGCGGCTAAAGGTTTCGCTATAACCTTCGCAAACAAACGTCGCTTTCTTAGCTTTCTCAGCAAAGAACTCTAGCTCAGCTTCCGGGAAGTAAGGCTTCTTATAAGAACCGAACGGCACGTTAAAGCCACCTTTTTTGTTATAACGACATAAGCCATTAAAACCAAAACGGTTCATGTATAAAAATGCCAACGAACGGTACATCACGTTATCCGTATCGTTGAACTGTGCACGGATATCTAAGTACGCTTCTTTACGGTTGTTTTCAGGGCAAAACCAGCGTTTTGCTTCCGTAATATAGGTCTCAGGATCGGTCTTGAGGAGGTTATATAGGTTGATCAGATCAGGATTGATGTCAGCCAATAAGTATTGGTCATAATCCGTGTTCAGAAACACTGAACCGGCACCAACAAATGGCTCCACCAATTTACGAGCAGGTGGCAAGTGGCGTTGGATATCTTCTACTAGGCCATATTTACCACCAGCCCATTTTAGAAAGGCACGCTGCTTTTTCATTTACTGCTCTATCTATCAACTCAAAAATAAGGCTGCGGAATGTAACATATTTTGAGGCGAAGCTCAGCGTTATTTCGCACGTTCTATCTCTCGATGTACTTGATTCATCGATTTTGCCCAAGGTTCCAATGCTTGTAACTCTTTTGGTAGCGACTCTACCGCATCTCGAGCCACTTGAATGGTTGGGTAATCTTGGTAAGTGACAATGAACCACTCGATATCATTACGTACTGTTGGGTAGATACGAACATCATCAGCAATATCGTACTGCTCAATGAAAGACTGAACATCTTCAAGCTCCGTCATCGCACCAAGCTGTAAAGTATAGGCACGTGGCGACAAGGCTTTGAGTTCGTCTCTCGCAAACGAGAAGGTGATGGTTTTCGCCGGTGCTTGTGCCGCTTCTTGGGCTGCCAGCTCTGCTTGTTCACGAGCAGCACCTTCATCATCACTGGAAGCTTCAAGCGCTGCCTGTGACGGAGCAATTGGTTCGTTGCTGCTTGATGAACTATTTGCCTCAACAACATCGTCAATATTCTGGGTATCGACCGTCTCTGGTTTGCCTTCCAGAAGCGCATCGACAACATCAGAAGTAATAACCACACGTTGCTGAGTATCTTGCTCTGCTCCTACGCTTACTGTCTCTTCAACCACAACAGGAGGTAGAGAGGAGGTATCATCTTCTGCACCGACATAGCTATCACTACCATCAGATTCAGGCGCAGTCACGTCTTCCAAATTTTCGTCACTCTGACTTTCTTTGGTTTCAAAGGTAGGAATCGCGGTCTGCTCAATTGGGGCAATCAGAGATTCTGCTTTATCGTCGGGGGTTGGCTGGCTAAGCATCCACCAGTAGCCACCACCAATCACAACCAATAGCAAAGCCACCAAAATTGCGATGTTGGTTGGTGAGCCAATAATTGAGCGAATAATAATCCTTTTTTCCACTTTTAACTCTCCTAGAGCCATTAACTCACCCGGCAGAGGCGCAGCTTTCCTGAATGCGCTTCGTACCCGATTTTCCATATCGTCTTCCACATAACGCACCACCAGCGACTCAAAAAACTGCAGTGCCTCTTGTTCCGATAGAGGCTCAATTTCAAGGTCAATGGGCTTATGCTCTTGCCCGTAACTCAAGCGAGTTAAGAGAGAATCTAAATGTCCCGCTTCTGAAAACAGAACAACATTAATCGTCCATTGAGGGTTGTTTTGCGCTTCGAGTACCAACAACCACAGCTCCGACACCAACACTTCCGATAATCGATGGGCATTATCAACCACGATCACCACATCGCACGAATCACCATCAAGGATTCGCGTTAGGCTATCGCTTAGGGAGTCATGTTGATTAAAAAGAGGATCGGAAACGATTTGGCTCAGAATGAGCGCACGGTGTTGTTGGTCGTCTTGATTGGGATGACAAAACAGTAGGCATTGATTTTTATCAGTCGCCCAAGCTTCAAGGTAGCGTTGCGCTAACCATGTTTTTCCTGAACCGGGCTTACCCGCTACAGTTACTAAGTTTGAACCAAAATTGGTGAGTAGTTGTAACCGCTCTAGCAGCTCAACCTGAGACTCTAACTCCAATACTCTTAATTCATGAGCCAAACTCATTAGGCTTCCCTACTGACAAATCAACCAAACATCGAGATTGTCACTCTGAGCCACAATAGCTCAGAGTAACGTTACTTCTTGCTTAAAGCGTACGACAGAAATCAATCGCTTGTTTGATGATGTCCTGAGGTACATCGGCAACCACATCGGCTGTACCAATGCTGGTTGGTAGAACGAGGCGGAGCTGACCAGAGAGCACTTTTTTATCGCGCATCATGTGCTTCATGAAATCTTCAAAAGACATGCTTTCCGGCGTATGAATCGGCAACTTCGCACTCTTGAGTATAGAAATAATACGCTCAAGTTGCTGCTCGGTAATCAAGCCCTGCAGCTGTGCTGTTTTCGCAGCCATAACCGTGCCGGATGAAACTGCTTCGCCGTGTAGCCAATTACCATAGCCTAGTTCTGCTTCAATCGCATGACCAAATGTATGACCTAGGTTCAATAACGCACGGATTCCTGACTCTTTCTCATCTTGCGCCACAACTTCAGCTTTAATCGCACAACAACGAGCAATCGCTGTAGTTAGTGCTTGCTCGTCGAGTTGATACAGCTTATCAAGATTCTCTTCAAGCCAGCTAAAGAAGGCTTCATCATAAATGATGCCGTACTTGATCACTTCAGCAATACCCGCAGCAAACTCGCGCTCAGGTAAAGTCGATAGACAGTTGGTATCGATGATCACTGATTTCGGTTGATAGAAAGCACCGATCATGTTTTTACCCATAGGGTGATTAACCGCTGTTTTACCACCTACCGACGAATCAACTTGTGAAAGCAGAGTTGTTGGAATCTGAACGAAATCAATACCGCGCTGGTAACAAGCCGCCGCAAAGCCGACAAGGTCACCAATCACACCGCCGCCTAAAGCAATCACGACCACATCGCGGCTGTAATTTCCTTCAAGCATGTAGCTCATTACGGTGTTAAAGGTTTCAAGCGTCTTGTATTGTTCGCCATCAGGCAGCTCCAGCAGAGATGCTTGACAGCCAACATCACTTAAAAGCGACAAGATTTTATCCGCATACAAAGGCGCAACTGTGACATTACTGATCACAACGACTTTTTGTTTGCCAGATAAAAAAGAAAGGTACGCCGGGTCTTCAAATAACCCGGCGCCGATAGAGATTGGGTAGCTACGCTCAGCTAGATTGACCGTAATCCGTTCCATGGTTTGCTCTCCGAAAAAATTGAACTTAACGTTCTTCTAGCATTTTTACGATCTGGTTGGCTACCACTTTTGCACTTTGATCGTCAGTACGAACTGTGTAGTCCGCCACTTCTTCGTATAGTGCGTTGCGAGTCATTGCTAGATCTTCTAGCACATCACGCGGGTTATCCGTTTGAAGTAGAGGGCGCTTCTTGTCGCGGTTTGTGCGCGCAAGTTGCTTTTCAATTGTTGTTTCAAGGTAAACAACAATACCTCGTGCAGATAGACGGTTGCGATTTTCTTTGCTCATTACTGAACCACCGCCTGTCGCAAGAACAATACCTTGCTCTTCTGTCAGATCGTTGATTACAGATTCTTCGCGTTTACGGAAACCTTCTTCACCTTCTACATCAAATACCCAAGCGATGTCTGCGCCAGTGCGCTCTTCGATCACAGTATCAGAGTCTAGAAACTCCATGTGCAGTTGGGAAGCTAGGTGTCTACCAATTGTACTTTTGCCGGCGCCCATTGGGCCAACAAGAAAAATATTGCGTTTCTCAGCCATGTTTAGCAGTAATTTACAACGTTAATTCAATGACATCGCCACAAGGTAGGTCAGTAGTAATACTGAAATTAAAAGGCCCGTGGCACCGATTCCTCACAGATAATTCGTGATAAGACCCGAAATTATCAAGGTTAGGTGCCACTAATGCAACTTTATTTTTGATCTAATTGTCCGTTACTGAATCACAACTTTAGGTGTAACAAAGATCAACAGCTCACTTTTCCCTACATTTTCATAACTTCGGCGAAATAATGCGCCTAAAAGCGGTAAATCCCCAAGAACTGGCACCTTATCAACGGTATTACTCACACTATGTTGAAAAATCCCTCCCAACACTACGGTTTCTCCGTTGTTTACCAAAACCTGTGTACCAATTCTCTGAGTATCTATTGCCACCGCTTCACCCGTACCGGTTTTCACCACTTGTCCGGGCCTGTCTTGGGTCACGCTGAGATCCAGCACCAAGCGGTTATCTGGAGTTATCTGTGGCGTCACCTTAAGGCTCAATACCGCCTTCTTGAATGATACCGATGTCGCACCACTCGAAGACGATTCTAAGTAAGGGATTTCTGTTCCCTGTTCAATATAGGCAGGCTTCTTATTGGTGGTGATTAAACGAGGACTGGAGATGATCTCCGCTTTTGACTCTTGTTGAAGAGCCGATAACTCCAAATCAAGCAAGGTGTCCGATCCTAGCTTGGCCACTTGAAAAGCAATGCTCGATGCATTCGGAGAAGTTGCGCCAAGGTTGACGTTGAGATAGTTGTCGAGCGCACTGGAATCATCACCGCTATCGCCACCGTTATAGGGCTGGATTGTCGGATAATTACCTTCTATCGAGCCTCCGACTTTAAAGCTACCATTGGTTGATGAAACGCCCCAACGCACACCAAGCTCATCTAGATTCCCTTCAGTGACGGTCACTATTCTCGCCTCAATCTGAACCTGTTTTACTGGAATATCGAGTGACTCGATAATTTCTCGGATCACCGAAATGTTCTCAGCGAGCTCTCGAATCAACAACGAATTAGTACGTTCATCAATGGTAATGCTGCCTCTATCAGAGAGCATGCTAACGGTTCCATCACCACCAATCATATCGGCAATATCTGTGGCTTTGGCAAAGTTAATTTTAATGATCTCTGACTTCAACTCCCCTAGCTCTTGCTCTAGTCTCGATTTTTCAAGAGCTTGCTGTTCTCGCAGATCGAGTTCGGCTCTCGGAGCTACCAGTATCACATTACCATCAACTCGCTTATCAAGCCCTTTGACCTGAAGAATAATGTCCAGCACTTGCTGCCATGGCACACCATCAAGGCGCAGTGTGAGGTTGCCAGATACAGAGTCAGACACCACCAAGTTAAAATCGTTATAGTCAGCGATAAGCTGCAACACATTCCGCACAGGGATATCTTGAAAGTTAATCGAGATGAGCTTGCCCTCTCTGTCGAGAATACTCTTCTTCGGTTCATCCTCGACTATTGCGGGAGTGCTGATCACCACCTCGATTTCATGTCCGTTAATCTGATACTCATAATCGTAGTCAGCATTGATGCTTGCGAATAAACGGGTACTCGGTGTTTCTCTAAACACCTCAATCTCTTCCACTAAGGTTGAAAAGTCCTTCACATCTAACAGGTAAAGTTTGTCATCTGCGACTTGAGTATTAAGTAGCTCAATACTGAGCCCCTCTTGAGCTTTCTGCACATCGACGACCGTACTACTTGTGGCCAAATGAATAACAATCACAGCTTCACGAGCTTGATTAACCCTAAAATCGATACTCTTTAGTTCATTGGGTTGCGTTTGTGCTTTGACCCCAACCGTGACGCAACATAGCAACACAACGAAAACAGCTTGGCGCATCCGGCTCAATAACCGACTTAATCCTTTAATCATATCTACATCTCTATCCACGGCATGTGGTTGGTTTATTTGAGAGCTAAGCGGACATTGCGTCGATGCCAACAACCTAGACCATCTGGAAGGGTTTCATTAATCAATACGTATTGACTAGTGACTTTGGTAATGCGCCCACTGTTTAAGCCGATGAATTGGCCTTTCTGGACCTTGACGACACTTCCTTTGGGCGTTTGAACAAGACCAGAGATTTGACTTCCGCTGCCCATAACGCCCTTGAGCCGCAACTGTTCCAGCGGATACTTCTCTAACTTGCCCGTACGACTACGTCGAGTTGGTTGCCAACAATCTTTTTTCGCTTTGGGCTGGGTCAGTACAAGTGCCTCTTTGGGCAGTTCAAATGGTGGACGATGCGTCCTTTGCTGATATTGCGCGGCAATGAACTCGGAAGTAGGACTTAACTGCTCAACGTCTTTGCGTGCCCTTGCCTCGACCTGCACAACAAACTCCTCTAGAGAGTCTTGGTTTGCCTTACACCCGACGACGGTAGAAACAATCAACAGCACCAGCAGCGATCTAACGAGACTCATCTTTGACCTCTGCCTTGAATTGGTAGGTGTATGCGCGAACACGGAAATGCAGAGTGCTGCTCTCTTGGCTAACTCTTTGCCAAGTCACATCATCAAAACTGATAATGCGCGGTAGTTTGGCGATAGCGGCAGAAAAATCCCCAATCTCATGGTAGTCACCCGTCAGCTCAATATTCAGTGGCAGTCGATACAAAAAAGCCTTGTTCTCTTTCGCCCCCCAGTCAATACGGGTAAAAGTGAGGTTGTTGTCTAAGCCGAGCTCATTCACCGAGGCCAACATACTCGCTAACTCTTTTTGAACTGGCAGTTGTTCAAGTAGGTAGTCGTAGCGACTGGTCAATTCATCAAGTTGGTTCTGTAACGCAGGCAAGGTGGCCACTTTATTGGCTTTGATCCTGAGGGTGGTCTTTAAGGTCTGCTCTTGCTGCTTCATCTGCTCTAGTTCGTCATTGAGTGGCATCACATAGAACCAAGCGCCGAAACCTTGAATAACCAGCATCAACAAGACAATCACCAACATCTGCGGTAGCAGTGGCCACTCAGTGATTTCGTCGACATCGAGGTCTTGAAAGTTAACCATGCGACGCCTCTTGAGCTGTGCTTCGTATTTGCGTCTGTTTTATAGAGGGCGAGACGAAGCCAAATGAGACCTTGAAGGTCTGAAATTCTTTATTGAAGCGCTTGCGATTGTGCACTATCGAATGCATTTCAACATTACTGAGGGAAGTGGAACGTTCTAGGTTATCGAGCATAGTGGCGAGCCGTGCAGTGCTGTCACTGATACCCGACATCTCTATCTCTTGCCCATTCATCTTTATCTTGTCAACATACACCCCTTCAGGAATCAATTCGGGCATCAGATTCATAAAGTGCGTGGTTTTATTGCGACCAGACTGAAGTGATTCAACGACATCTAGGCGAGTTAAAATGGCTTTGTGCTCACGCTCTGCCACTTTCAAAGAGCGAATCTGTTTATCAAGCTGGCCGATATAGTGCTTAAGATAGGTAAGACGTGCTTGCTGACGAGCTTTCTCTTGTTGGAAGTAATGCCCGATGGCCCATTGTCCCATAACCGCAACTAAGGTTCCTAAGATCACCAATTGAATGAAGCGTTTCTTGTGCTGTGCTCTTAGCTCATCACGCCAAGGAAGGAGGTTAATTTGATGCAACATGCTTCACTCCTTGCCACTTCACACCACTCACTGCAATGCCAGCCGCAATACCAAAGGCATGACGGTCCATGCTCTTGTAGCGTTTGTTAGAGGCTTTATTCTCAAAGAGCGCTAAGGGATTAAGTGTTTCACACGCGAGCTGAAAATGGCGTTCCAACTGCTCTGCGAGCATCGGGGTTTCTGCTCCCTCTCCCGTCAACCAGATTCCTCTTAGTGCTTGAAGAGAGTTGGCCGACGCGTAGAGCTGAAACTGGCGTTTGAGCCTTTCGATCAAGTTCACGGTAAAGGATTGAGTCTGCTCTGCAGAGGCAAAGGGAGTCGTGTGTTCCCCTATGTTACCCGCCTGATAAAGCGCTTGAGTACCAAAGGCTATATCTTTGAAAAATGGAATCCCGCTTTGCGGAATGAGGCCAAGTGAGGTTTGATTGACCCCAATATCGATCATTATCCAACTCTGCTTCTCTGGATAAAGCCGAGTTGCCAGTTGCCAAATGTGAAGTAGCCCATGAGCTTGGGTATCTACCATAATCGGACGAAAACCAGCTTTCGTCAGCGCTTGGGAGCGACTCTCCACCACTTCTTTGCGCGTTGCATAAACCTGATAACTGGTGGTTGAGCCATTTCCAAATCGCTTATCGTCCAGTTTAATGAAATCTAGGCTCAGCTCCTCAATCGGAAAAGGTGATTGGTGAGCAAAAGTTTGATAGATAGAAAACTCTTTTTCTCGGTCTTCTAGGTCACTTTCTATCTGCAATACTTTGCTAATCACGGTATTATCTGGGACTGAAATAGCGGCGTGACGGCAGCCAAAGGGTAAGCCTTTCCTAAGTTCTTTGAGTTTCTTTACAGTTTTCTGATACTCCAAGGTGTGGTTATCTGTGAAAATGTCGTCCGTAATAGGCAGTTCTTTGTATCCCACTACGGCATATAACTCTCCAACGGGCTTTAAAACCACCGCTTTGATGCTGTGATTGTTTATATCTATACCTGTAACTAATGACGAACCCATACCAGCTCCTGACATGCCAAGCATTTCGTTGCTTATATAGGGGTTGTGATTATTGGTTAAATAAGCGTTAATAAACGAAAGCTAAGTTTTTAGTCTAGAGTACAAGGGTTTGCTGCTTATCAGCCTTAACTAATCAGGGATTATCCGGTGAAGTTCATAAAGCGATTATTCATATTTACATTGGTTTGCATGATTCTTGGAGTCAGTACAATTTTTGGTTTTTACTATTACGTAAAACCAGAATTGCCAGATGTCGCGACGCTACGCGATGTTGAGCTTCAAACGCCAATGCAGGTCTTCAGTCAAGACGGCAAATTGATCTCTCAATTTGGTGAAAAGCGACGCAACCCTGTCAGCTACGACGAAATCCCTCGTCATCTAGTTGAAGCACTCATCGCTACCGAAGATAGCCGCTTCTACGACCACCCTGGTATCGACCCGATTGGTATTACTCGTGCTGCGATTGTTGTTGCTATGTCAGGCTCAGCAAAGCAAGGGGCGAGTACCATTACCCAACAGCTTGCGCGTAACTTTTTCTTATCTAATGAGAAAAAGATCATGCGTAAGATTAAAGAGATCTTCATTGCGATCCACATTGAGCAGCTACTCAGCAAAGAAGAGATCATGGAACTGTACGTGAACAAGATCTTCTTGGGTCACCGCTCTTATGGTTTCGGTGCTGCTGCACGCGTTTATTTTGGTAAAGATCTTCCGGATCTAACCCTGAGTGAAATCGCAACGCTGGCTGGTATGCCAAAAGCACCATCGACGATGAACCCAATCTACTCACTAGAACGTGCGACCAATCGCCGTAATGTAGTTTTAGGCCGAATGCTGGATGAGAAGTACATTACTCAGGAAGAGTATGATGAAGCGCGTGCTGAAGAGTTAGTATCAAAATACCACGGTGCAGAGATCGAATTGAGCGCACCTTATGTCGCAGAAGTCGCTCGTGCTTGGATGGTCGAACGCTACGGTGAAGACGCTTATACATCAGGTATGAAGGTCTACACGACGGTTGATTCAACTCTGCAAGATGCAGCCAACCGCGCCGCTATCACTAACCTTCTTAACTACGATGAGCGACACGGCTATCGTGGTGCAGAAAAAGTACTGTGGCAAACAGAGCAAGCGGCTTGGGAACAAGAACAAATTGTTAAACACCTAAGATCGCAACCAACCTATGGTGATCTAACGCCTGCAGTCGTGACCAAAGTAGATGCTCAAAGCGCTCACGTTTGGGTTAAAAACCAAGGCGAAGGTGTGATTGAGTGGCAAGGCATGAACTGGGCTCGTAAGTTCCTAACTGACGACCGACAAGGCCCAGCCCCATCAAACGCAAAAGAGATCTTAGCTGTTGGTGAGCAGATTTGGGTTCGCAGTGAGGCGATCTCAGGCAAAGAAGCGACAACCGAAGAGAGTGAAGAAGCCACTGAAATCGCTAATGCGGCACTAGCTAACTGGCGTCTAAGCCAAGTGCCAAACGCAAATACCGCGTTTGTTGCGATGAACCCAGACAACGGTGCTGTGTTGTCTATGGTGGGTGGCTTTAACTTTGTTCACAACAAGTTTAACCGCGCGACTCAGTCAATCCGTCAAGTGGGTTCAGGTATCAAACCTTTCATCTACTCAGCGGCTATCGATAAAGGCTTAACGCTAGCGTCGCTGATTAACGACGCGCCGATTAACCAGTGGGATAAGAGCCAAGGTACTGCGTGGCGTCCAAAGAACTCTCCACCAACATATGTGGGTCCAACTCGTCTTCGTATTGGCTTAGCGCAATCGAAGAACGTAATGGCGGTACGTGTACTACGTGAAGTGGGCTTAGATGATACACGTAACTACCTGACTCGCTTTGGTTTTGATATTGATGAAGTGCCTCGCTCTGAAACCATCGCACTCGGTGCTGGCAGCTTAACGCCTATGAAGGTTGCACAGGGCTACTCGGTATTTGCTAATGGCGGTTACTATGTTGAACCTTTCTACATCAGCCGCGTTGAAAGCCCATTTGGTGACGTAGAATTTGAAGCATCACCAAAAGTGGTTTGTCACCAAGATTGCGAAACGACTCTAGAAACGGATCCAATTGCTGACGAGTTCGCAGAGCAAGACGTGGATGCAGAAACCCAATATGCGCCACAAGTTATCTCTGAGCAGAATGCATTCCTAGTTCGTGAGATGCTGTACAGCAACATCTGGGGCGGTGGTAACTGGCGTGAAGGTACAGGTTGGAACGGTACTGGTTGGCGTGCACAACCACTAAAACGTCGAGACATCGGTGGAAAAACCGGTACCACTAACGACTCAAAAGACACATGGTACAGTGGTTACGGCCCTGGCATTGTAGCAACAGTTTGGGTTGGTTTTGATAACCATAACCGTAACTTAGGTCGCACTAAGAACAACAGTAACCTAGGTAAGAACCAAATCACGGGTGCAGAAGCTGGCGCTAAAACCGCTCAACCAGCTTGGGTCGACTTTATGGGCTTAGCTCTGAAAGATGTGCCAGCACAGCGCAAAGATATCCCAGAAGATATTGTGCGTGTGCGTATCGATAGAGATACCGGTCTCCTGACCAACAAGTCAGATGGTTCTTCGATGTTTGAGTACTTCGTAAAAGGCACTGAGCCTACTGAGTACATCAGCGAGCGCTTTGGTGATGATATCTACTCATCATCGGGTGAAGCGGAAGAAGAACTGTTCTAATCCAACACTAAGAAGCAATTAAAGAGGGCTGATACCTAATAAGTATCAGCCCTCTTTTTATCTATAGCCTTAAGCTCTCAGACGTTATTTTTCTAATTGTGTGCGAATCGCTTCTGCAAGCTGTTCGAATCGACCACGCAGTGGTGAACCCGGTCGGTATGCCACAACAATACGGCGAGAAGGCGTTGGATTAACCGCAGGTACGTAACATACTCCATCCTTTTTCTTCTCAGCTGGCAGAGAAAGCTCTGGCAGTAGTGTAATACCCGCCCCCGCTGCAACCATGTTACGCAGGGTCTCTAGGCTGGTCGCTTTAAAGCGCTCATCGTCTCTTGCTCCTGCCGCGAAACAGAAACCCAATGCTTGGTCGCGCAGACAGTGGCCATCACCCAGTGCGAGTACGGTTTTACCATTGAGCTGGAGCATATCGACGCTATCTTGTTCCGCCCATTCATGGTCACATGGAACCGCAACACTTAATGGCTCATCGTAAACATCGATCTCTTTAAAAACAGCTGTCTCATCTACCGCAGCTAACACCAGACAATCGAGCTTGCCATCCTCTAGCTGACTCACGAGTTGGTGTGTTTGTGCTTCGTGAAGAAACAGCTCAAGATCTGGGAACTGCTCTTTTAGGTGAGGAACAATCTTCGGCAATATGTATGGACCCACTGTCGGAATGAAGCCGATATGCATAGGCCCTGTCATCGCATCGCCATGACCACTCGCCATATCTTTGAAGGTCTTCACCTCATTCAAGATACGCTTCGCCTGCTCCACTAGCTGCAAACCAGACTCAGTAAAAATAACCTTCCTTGGGCTGCGTTCAGTCAGTTGTAATCCAATCTCTTCTTCAAGCTTACGGATCTGACCGCTTAAAGTAGGCTGACTAACAAAGCACGCCTCTGCGGCTTTTCGAAAATGTTTATGCTCGGCTAAAGCCACCAAGTATTCAAAGTCACGAATGTTCATGATTGGTCTCTTACCTAAGGTGTAAAGAATGCACTTCCTGTAAAAGAAAGCCCTTAATAGAAAATACCTATCAAAACCATAACATCAAACGATTAGAGCTATCAAAGGATTTATCTAATAATGGGCTCAACAAAACGAAACAGAGCGCGGAAAAACGCTAAGCTCTATACGAACCAAATTAAAAGTAATCTCTAAGGAAACCATTATGTTTGCATCTAAAGAAGGTCAATCAATTCCTCAAGTAACATTCCCTACTCGCCAAGGTGATGCTTGGGTAAACGTTACAACAGAAGAGCTATTCAAAGACAAGACGGTTATCGTATTTAGCTTACCGGGTGCGTTCACACCAACTTGTTCTTCAAGCCACCTACCGCGTTACAACGAGCTTTACTCGGTATTTAAAGAAAATGGTGTTGATGACATTCTGTGTGTATCAGTGAATGACACATTCGTAATGAACGCTTGGAAAGCAGACCAAGAAGCTGAAAACATCACCTTCATTCCAGACGGTAACGGTGACTTCACAGACGGCATGGGCATGCTAGTTGAGAAGAACGATATTGGCTTTGGCAAACGTTCATGGCGCTACAGCATGCTGGTTAAAAACGGCGTGGTAGAGAAAATGTTCATCGAAGAAGACGTACCAGGCGACCCGTTCAAGGTTTCTGATGCTGACACTATGCTTAACTACATTGCACCTGAGCACAAAGAGCAAGAGTCCATCACTGTATTCACTAAACCAGGTTGCCCGTTCTGCATGAAAGCAAAACAGAACCTTATCGACAAAGGCCTAAACTACGAAGAAGTGGTACTAGGTAAAGATGCAACAACAGTAAGCCTACGTGCTATCTCTGGTCGTTCTACGGTTCCTCAAGTCTTCATCGGTGGTAAACACATCGGTGGTAGCGAAGAGCTAGAAGCTTTCCTAGGCTAATCACTGCTAAATGGCTAACCCACTCACTTGTGGGTTGGCTAACCCTATCGGGTTGAATCAAGCTTGTGGCTCGCATTATCCACAGTCACAAGCTAAACCTAATAAAACAAACCACAAAACGTCACCATCCTGACTCTTAACACATCATCGGAGTTGGAGGGATTCGTTTACGTTTAATTTAATCATTGCGGGAAATTATTATGAAACAAGTCAATGTAGATGTCGCAGTTATCGGGGGCGGTACAGCTGGTCTAGGTTCGTACCGTGCTGCAAAAGCACACACTGACAGTGTAGTGATGATTGAGGGTGGCCCATACGGCACCACTTGTGCTCGAGTTGGGTGTATGCCTTCTAAGTTGCTGATTGCAGCAGCGGAAAGTGTTCACCAAATCGAAAAAGCACCGGCATTTGGTGTCCATCCGCAAGGTGAAATCGCCATCAATGGCCGTGAAGTGATGGACCGAGTTAAACGCGAACGTGACCGTTTTGTTGGTTTTGTTTTAGAAGGCGTGGATGAAATCCCAGAGCAAGACAAAATCGTTGGCTATGCCAAGTTCCTAAACGACAACACGCTTCAAGTGGATGAGCATACGATCGTGAATGCGAAACGCATTGTGATAGCAACTGGCTCTCGCCCTGCATACCCTGCCGTTTGGAATGAACTAGGCGACCGCCTAATCATTAACGACGACGTATTCAGCTGGGATGATTTACCAGAGTCCGTTGCCGTATTTGGCCCTGGTGTTATTGGCCTAGAGCTTGGTCAGTCGCTACATCGATTAGGTGTTAAGGCCAAACTGTTTGGTTTGGGTGGTCAAGTTGGTCCAGTAACTGACCCAGAGATCATGGCTTACGCCGATAAGGCCTTCAACGAAGAGTTCTACCTAGATGCTGACGTAAAAATCGAAAGCATGAAGCGTATTACCACTGAATCCGGTGAGCCACGTGTCGAAATCCAATTCATCAATAAACAAGGTGAACTAGAAACCAACATCGTTGAGTACGTGCTAGCAGCAACAGGTCGTCGCCCAAATACGGACAAGCTTGGTCTAGAGAACACCTCTCTTAAGCTTGATGAACGTGGTGTGCCAGTTGCAGACCATTACACGCTTCAAACATCGCTACCATCGATATTTATTGCTGGTGATGCAAGTAACCAACTGCCTCTGCTACATGAAGCAGCAGACCAAGCACGCATCGCGGGTGACAATGCAGGTCGTTTCCCAGAGATTCGAGCAGGGCTACGCCGATCTAAAATCTCAGCTGTATTCTCTGACCCGCAAATCGCGATGGTTGGCGAAACCTACAAAGAGATCACCACGCGTTTAGGCACATGTGGCTGTTTCGCAACCGGTGAAGTCTCTTTCGAGAACCAAGGCCGATCACGAGTGATGCTACGCAACAAAGGTATTCTGCACGTCTACGGCGAGCAAGGTACAGGTAGGTTCCTTGGTGCTGAGATGATGGGACCAAACGCAGAACACTTGGCGCACTTGTTAGCATGGGCACACCAGAACAAGATGACAGTTTCAGAAATGCTGGACATGCCGTTCTACCACCCAGTGATTGAAGAAGGCGTTCGAACTGCACTGCGTGATCTGAATGCGAAACTGCACTTAGGCCCAGAGATGGTGAAACACTGTCTAGACTGTGGTCCAGGTTGTTAATTGCTGTTAATTAAAACAGATAGAAAACACTAGATACTAAAAAGGAAAGCCAATGGCTTTCCTTTTTGTTTTTAATTAAATACATCATTCCAGAATCGAGGAACGAGATGTCTGGAATCTCTTATGTAATTCGAAAGATTAACAGCAGCTGCTGTTCTTCTCTGCAGCAATCACAGAGATCTCAACCAATAGCGCTTCACGAGCCATATCAGCCGTTACACAAGCGCGAGCTGGTGCGTGACCTTCTGGAACCCATGCGTCCCATACTGCGTTCATCTCTTGGAAGTCGTCCATTGTTTTTAGGTAGATCGTTGCTGACAGCATGTGCTCTTTGTCACTGCCCGCTTGCTCAAGCAGAGTCTCAACCTTGTCTAACATAGTTTGAGTTTGCTCTGTAATACCTTGAGTTGCATCAGCACACACTTGGCCACATAGGTAAATCGTACCGTTGTGCTTTACGATACGGCTCATACGTTGTTTGGTTTCTTGACGTTCAATCATCACTTTCTCTCTCGGTGTCACCGTGATTAACCATAGGGTGACGTGTTATTATCAAAGACCATTAGGATAACGCGAATTCAACCCAAGATGACATGTAAGCATTGCAATAAAAGCGAAAAAATCCGCGATAAGCTCGGACGATGTCAACGTTGCATGAACCAGCTAACAATACTGTCGATTCTCAGTTGGGGAACTTGGTGGCTGTTTTTCTCAGACCAACCCAAGAGCATTAATGCTATCGCTCTTTTGATGGCCGCCAGCGCCTTTAGTGGCTTGCTTATGATCCATTGGATCATGAAGTGGTTGATCTTACCAAGAAGAAGCAAGCGAAAAAGATCGTCGACAAGATAAACAAGGTCGATACTAGTCTCAATAAATCAACAATTAGAAAATAGCGCGGAGCAAATCGCAGGCATAAAAAAAGCCCTGAAGCCAATCGGTTTCAGGGCTTTCTTAGAAAATTCTAAGAAAAAGCAGTGGTACTTTAATAGACCGTGCTTCCCTTAATTTGTTCCCAGAAAAACGATCTTTTTTTATCTTTTTTCTAAGAACTTTAAAATCAACACGTTATGCAACGTTTGTCTTAGCAATCACTTGTTCGACTAGATTTACTTCCAGTGCAACTTCATCACAAGCATGCTGACGAGGACACTGGTCACAATCTTTAAGTACTTTCTCAGGCAGTAGCGACTTCGATGTTGGCAAGAAGTCATGCTTCATAAAGAACTCTGGAGTACGTGTCAGAACAAAGACTTTCTTGATTGCCATTTGGCGCGCTTTCTCTACAAGGTGTTGAACAATCGCAGAGCCTTGTCCTTGACCTTGCCAACCCGCCTCGACACCCAAAGATCGAATCTCAGCTAGACCGGAGTCATAAACGTAGAGCGATGCACAACCTGTCACTTCACCATGATGCTCAGCTACCGCAAATGAGCCAATATCACGAACGAGTTCATTGCGTGAACGTGGTAGGTTCTCACCCATATTCGCCCAGTAAGCAACCATACCTTCCAGCGCTTCAACATCAGTCAAGCGCGCAGGACGCACCTTAACAATAGAGGTATCACGCTGCGCGAGACGCTTCTCGGCTTGGTCGACAGCAAAAGCCACCTGTTTTGGTGATACGCCACCTAGAGCACTACGCTTCTCAAGACACGATTCAATCGTCAGGATGTCATACACATCCTCTTCAATCACCTCAGAGAACTCTTTCATTTCTGCGATAGACAGCTCTTCCAGAGCACAACCTTTAGCAATCGCCGCGACAACAGTTACGCCGACAATATGGTGCGCTTCACGGAAAGGAATACCCTTCGCTACAAGGTAATCAGCCAGCTCTGTCGAGTTTGCGTAACCTTGCTTCGCAGCTTCTAGTGTACGCTCGCCGTTGACTTTGATGCCGTCAAAACAAAGCGCCGCCATCTCCATACAGTCATTCCAAGTATCTAGAGCATCAAATAGACCCTCTTTATCTTCCTGCATATCTTTGTTGTAAGCCAAAGGTAGAGCTTTCACTGTCATCATCATGCCAGCAAGTGAACCGTATACACGGCCAGTTTTACCACGGATAAGCTCAAGCGCATCTGGGTTTTTCTTCTGTGGCATCAGAGATGAACCAGATGTCACTGTATCCGCTAACTCGATGAAGTTTGATTCACCAGAGTTGTAGAAAATCATATCTTCAGCAAGACGCGACAGATGAAGCATAGAGATAGAAGCAATCGACATCAGCTCCATCACATGATCACGGTCAGATACTGAATCTAGAGAGTTACGCGTTGCACGACGGAAACCTAAGTTATGCGCCAGCGCTTCACGGTCCATTGGGTATGCTGTACCCGCAAGAGCACCAGAACCCAGAGGACAAGTATCAAGACGCTTAATTGCATCATTCAAACGCGAGTAATCACGTTCGAACATCTCAACATATGCCAGACACCAGTGAGCGAAGGTGACAGGTTGTGCACGTTGAAGGTGGGTATATCCCGGTAGCACGGTTCCTTGATGTTGAGCCGCCACATTCACCATTTGGCTTTGAAGGCGATCCAGCGCAATCAACAGTTGTTGGCCTTGCTGACGACACCAAAGTTTCAGGTCTGTCGCCACTTGGTCGTTACGAGAACGGCCAGTGTGTAGCTTCTTACCAAGATCACCAACCTTACCGATCAGCTGTTGTTCAACCCAACTGTGAATATCTTCTGCGTCTGAACGTAGGATTTGCTCAGGATCTTCCATCACCTCTAACTTCAGCTCATTCAGCGCAAGCTCAAGCTTTTGCTGTTCTTCTGCAGTTAGAACGTTGACCGACAGTAGAGCTTTTGACCAGGCAATAGAGCCCACAATGTCTTGCTCAGCCAAGCGGTAGTCAAAACGAAGTGAATCGTTAAAATCTTTAAACCGTGTATCTGCTGCTTGGGTAAATCTCCCGCCCCATAATGCCATTGCGTATCTCCTAATTGCCCAGTGCTCACTGTGTTTTGCAAATAATAAGTCTGATAGAAATTCAGTCTTTTTCTAATGGTTTAAACTTACGGCAAATCAGATTAAAAATAAAGTATAAATTCATTATTTTTACATATTTATTCACCAGTAGCTGATAAAAACGATTTTCATCACCATACTGATGCGATTATATGCCATCCAAACGTAAAAACCGATGCTCAACCACCCAACAAAAAGCCCACTCGCTAAACCAATAGCGAGTGGGCTTTGAACAACTTCTAGTATCTTAAGTAACTGTATTCGTTACTTTTGGCTGTTTAGAGCACGGATACGGCTTGATAGAGAGTAAAGGCGGATGAAGCCCTCTGCATGGCTTTGGTCGTAAACTTCATCTTCACCAAAGGTTGCAAACTCTTCTGAGTATAGGCTGTTGTCAGAACGCTTCTGAGTCACAGTTGCGTGACCTTTGTATAGCTTAACAACCACTTCACCATTCACATCTTGTGCTAGCTCTTCTGTTGCCGCTAGGATTGACTTGCATAGCGGAGTGAACCAACGACCATCGTATACAAGGTGAGAAGCCTTAACACCTAGCTCTTCACGGAATTCGAATGCTGCTTTGTCTAGCACAAGTTGCTCAACCGCACGCAGTGCTTCCATGATGATCGTGCCCCCTGGAGTTTCGTAACAACCACGAGACTTCATACCTACAAGACGGTTCTCTACGATATCGATACGACCAACACCGTGCTTCGCGCCTTTTTCATTTAGGTAAACCAGTGCGTTGTATGGCGTCATTGCTTCGCCGTCTACTGCAACCACTTCACCCTTTTCAACTTTCAACGTTACTGTTTCAGATTCGTTTGGTGCTTGCTCTGGATCTACTGTCCACGCCCAGCAATCTTCGTTTGGTGCATTCCATGTATCTTCTAGTACACCACCCTCTGTAGAGATGTGCCAAGCGTTCGCGTCACGCGAGTAGATCTTAGTTAGAGAAGCAGTACAAGGGATGTTACGCTCTGCTAGGTAGTCTAGACACTCTTCACGGCTCACAAGATCCCACTCACGCCATGGTGCAATTACGTGTAGATCTGGTGCTAGTGCAGCAAATGCGCCTTCGAAACGAACTTGGTCGTTACCTTTACCCGTACAGCCGTGACATAGTGCGTCTGCACCCACTTTACGTGCAACTTCAACCTGCGCTTTAGCAATAATTGGACGAGCCATCGACGTACCTAGAAGGTATTTACCTTCGTAGTAAGCACCGGTTTTTAGCGTTGGGAAGATGTAGTCTGCAACCATCTCTTCTTTTAGGTCTGCGATGTAACACTCAGACGCACCAGACGCTTTCGCTTTCTCTTCAATGCCTTCTAGCTCTTCTGCGCCTTGACCAACATCGGCCACGAACGCCACAACCTCACAGTCGTAGTTCTCTTTTAACCACGGAATGATTACCGAAGTATCTAGACCGCCAGAATAGGCTACAACAACTTTATTAACTTTAACCTTGCTCATTTGAGTTTCTCCTAAATTCCCGGGCCTGCACTTTGGCGGTCAGCTCCTCGGGGTTTATCCATTCGACTTAATTAATTCTTTAACTTCACTTTCTGAGTTCAGAAGCTACTGAGATAAAAACATGTTACTGAGGTAAAAACTGAGTACCGATGCTCTCACCTGAAAATAGTTGTGCTAGCTTGTCTGGGTAGCGCCAGGTCGCGACTTCAATCGGACGGCCAAGGTCATTGGCTGCTTCAAGTGCCGCTTGTACTTTAACGATCATGCCGTCGGTGATGACTTTGCCTTCAATCAGCTCATCCGCTTGTTGTTGGCTTAGGCTCGGAATAAGGTGACCTTTTCCATCAAGAACGCCGCTCACATCTGATAACAGTACCAGCTCTGCATCCAATGCCCCTGCGACAGCAACAGCAGCTTGGTCTGCATTGACGTTCATTAGTTGCCCTTGGTCTGTCAGACCGATCGAGCTGATGATTGGCAGTGCGCCCGTATCAAGGATGGCTTGCAGAACCTGAGAATTACCCGGCGCTGCTTTACCTACTGCACCCAATTCAGGATCTAACTCGCTTACCTGACATAGGCCGCCATCGGCAAGGCTTAGACCTACAGCATTGAGACCATCTTTGATCGCTTGGCCTTGAAGAAGCTTATTTGCTGTTCCTGCTAGTGCGCCTGCAATCACAGGAATCTGATCATAAGGCGTCACACGTAGGCCCTGCTTTTTTACGGTCTCTAGATTGAGCTTGCCCATCAGCTCATCAACCAGGTAGCCACCGCCATGAACGATGACGATAGGTCGTTGCGCTTGCTGTTTGTATTGTGAAATTGCCCCGAAAAGCTTGCTCAACGTTTCGCTACAAGACAGTGCAGCGCCACCTAACTTTATGATTAATGGTTGATTATTTTGGCTCATTAGAGAATTCCTTACACTAGCGCAGTTAATGGCGCAAAGCCATACCGTAAATTTAAACACTGCATCGCTTGGCTAGATGCACCCTTCAATAAGTTATCAATCGCAGAAACAACGATGATGTGTTGACCCTGAACCTTCCATCCCAAATCACAGAAAGGAGTATGTTCAACGTCTTGAATTCTTGGCAGTGTTTCTTCGAGCAATCTCACTGCCGGCTTATCTTGGTAAGCAGTATCAAACGCTTGCTGTACTTGCTCTTCAGTCACGCCATCTGCCAACTTCATGGTGATGGTAGCTAAAATGCCACGCTTAAAGTTTCCTAGGTGCGGCGTAAAAATAACATCGCAACCCAAGTGCGCTGCAATTTCAGGTTGGTGACGGTGATTGAATACACCGTAAGGCTGCAAGCTCACTTCACAGAAGCTATTGACCATGCTTGCCTTGCGACCTGCGCCACTTACACCACTGGTTGCGTTAATCACAGGCCATTGGTTCTTATCTAGCAGGTTGCTTTCTACCAAAGGCTTAATTGCCAGTTGAGAAGCTGTTGGGTAACAACCTGCGACAGCAACCAATTGTGCTTCTTTAATTTCAGCTTCATTCCACTCAGCCAGTCCATAGGCAGCGCTATCTAGCCACTGCTCATGCTGATGCTCAAAGCCGTAAAAATCTTGATAGAAGTTTTCACCCTTAACTCTGAACGCGCCTGATAAGTCGAAAACTTGGCAACCGTTCTCTAGAAAAATCGGCGCAAGGTCATGACTAACCTCGTGTGCCGTCGCTAGGAAAACCACATCCGCCTCTTTAGCTACACTAACTGGGTCGACTAATGGCTCGACTGGCATATCGATTAGACCTGCCAATTTTCCGTGCAGGCTAGAAATCGGTTTACCCGCATCTACACTGTTGGCGGAGACAAACAAACCTGATAGCGTTAACTCAGGGTGTCTGTTTACCATCAGAGCCAGTTCTGCTCCTGTGTAGCCGCTTGCGCCAATGATCGTGGTTTTCAACATTCTCACACATCCATTCTTGAGGTAAGTTACAGTTCAAATTTGACTAATCATACTTAATTTTTGGTTTTATTTGATTTTTTATTCACTAAATATGATTTAATATGTGTTTTACCGCCTTATGGTTTTTCTGTCAATAGTAGAAGTGAAGATATTATGCAATTACCCAGTTTTCTTGAGGTCTACCAGGGCCTAATTTCCACCGATTCGATCAGCTCAACCGATCCAAGTTGGGATCACGGTAACGAGAAGGTCATCGAGAAGATGGCTCAATGGTTTAAAGACTTAGGCTTTAGTGTTGAAGTCGTGGAGGTCGAGCCCGGCAAGCATAATATGGTGGCAAAGATGGGCTCTGGCGAAGGTGGCTTACTACTTGCGGGCCACAGCGACACGGTTCCGTTTGATGAAGGGCGTTGGAATTTCAACCCTCATGCACTGACAGAACACAACAATCGCTTCTACGGATTGGGCACAGCAGATATGAAAGGCTTCTTCGCGTTTATTTATGAGGCGGTAAAGAAGATTGACTGGAGTAAGCAAACCAAGCCTCTATATGTACTGGCGACTTGTGACGAAGAGACCACTATGCTCGGTGCTCGTCACTTCACCGATAATGCCCCTTTTAAGCCGGATTACTGCATCATCGGTGAGCCGACTAGCTTAGTGCCGATTCGTGGTCATAAAGGCCATGTAGCGAATGCAGTGCGAGTAACGGGTAAATCTGGCCACTCTTCTGACCCAGCGCTCGGCGTGAACGCCATTGAGATCATGCATGAAGTGTTGTTTGCTCTGATGCAGCTGCGCGACAAACTCATCAAAGAGTATCATCACCCAGGATTCGCGATTCCTAGCCCGACACTCAATCTTGGTCACATCCACGGTGGCGACAGTGCCAACCGCATTTGTGGCTGTTGTGAACTGCACTACGATGTGCGTCCTCTTCCGGGCATTAGTTTGGATGGTTTGGACAACATGCTGCGCAATGCGCTTAAAGAAGTAGAGGCTAAATGGCCGGGAAGAATTGAGATCACTCCGCTACACGAGCCGATTCCGGGTTATGAGTGTCAACATGATCATCCATTTATTGGTGGCATGGAGTCGGTATGTGAAACCGAGTCACAAACCGTGAACTACTGTACTGAAGCGCCTTTCTTACAACAGCTATGTCCAACACTGGTGCTAGGGCCGGGTTCTATTGATCAAGCGCACCAGCCAGATGAATTCTTGAGCTTTGATTTCATCGATCCGACCATCAATATTTTGAGTAAGTCGATCTATAAATATTGTTTCTAGCTATTGCGCGATAACTCAATATCGCTCGCACTATCGAACAAAAGCGACCTCGAAAGGTCGCTTTTGTGCTGTTTTGATATCATCATCGTGAATTTGTAATTAAATTTCACCTTCGTTCTCTCAGAAAAGAAAATTTATCGCTTCGCCATTTATATAACCAATAATTGCAAACTTAGGATGCTTTATTTGACTAGATACAGCAGTTTTCGCTAGATTGTGTACCTAACAAGGAACAATGGATGTAATTTTTTTACGAGGCAGGATGACAATGAACGAGAAATACGCCGCTCTCAAGAGTAACGTGAGCATGCTAGGACGCTTGCTAGGTAACACTATTCAAGACGCGCATGGCGACGTAATCCTAGAGAAAGTGGAAACTATCCGTAAACTTTCCAAGTCAGCTCGAGCAGGCAACCAAGCTGACCGCGACAGCCTAGTTGAAGAGATCAAAAATTTACCGAACGAGCAACTCACCCCTGTCGCTCGTGCTTTCAACCAATTTCTAAACCTCACCAACATGGCGGAACAATACCACACCATTTCTCGCCACTGTGAAGAGCACGTTTGTGAACCAGACGTACTTCAATCTCTGTTCTCTAAGCTAAACCAAAATGACATCAGCAAACTCGATGCTGCTCAAGCCGTTCGCGACCTGAATATCGAGTTAGTACTGACCGCTCACCCAACTGAAATCACTCGTCGCACCATGATCAACAAGCTCGTTAAGATCAACGAGTGTCTATCAAAGCTTGAGCTGAGCGACCTATCAAACAAAGAGCGCGTGAAAACTGAACGTCGTCTAGAGCAACTGATCGCTCAAGGCTGGCACTCAGACGTGATTCGCCAACAGCGCCCAACTCCGCTTGATGAAGCGAAATGGGGCTTTGCAGTCGTAGAAAACTCACTTTGGGAAGCCGTACCAGAATTCCTACGTGAAATGGATGGCCGCCTAAAAGGTTTCCTTGATGAAGGCCTACCTATCGATGCTCGCCCAGTTCACTTCTCATCTTGGATGGGTGGTGACCGCGATGGCAACCCGTTTGTTACGCACTCAATCACTAAAGAAGTACTGCGCCTATCTCGCTGGAAAGCCGCTGATCTTTACCTAGGTGACATCAACGAGCTGATCACTGAACTGTCGATGACGAAGTGCAACGACACTGTACGCGAACTGGCTGGTGACGAGCACGAAGCCTACCGCGCTATCCTTAAGAGCTTACGTACGCTGCTTACTGATACGCTTGAGGTACTTGACGCGAAACTGCACGATGCAGAAGTACCGAAGAAGACCACACTACAGAATATCAACCAATTGTGGACACCGCTTTACGCATGTTACCAATCGCTACATGAGTGTGGCATGGGCGTCATCGCAGACGGCTCACTGTTGGATACACTGCGCCGTATCAAAGCCTTTGGCGTACACCTAGTTCGTCTTGATATCCGCCAAGAGAGCACACGTCACTCAGACGTTCTTTCTGAGCTAACTCGCTACCTAGGTATCGGTGACTACGATCAGTGGAGCGAGCAAGACAAGATTGCCTTCCTAACCAACGAGCTAAGCTCTAAGCGTCCACTACTTCCACGCGATTGGGAGCCATCTGAGCCAGTTAAAGAGGTTTTAGACACCTGTAAGGTAATTGCTGCACAACCTCGTGAAGCCTTTGGTGCTTACGTTATCTCAATGGCTCGCACAGCGTCAGACGTACTTGCGGTTCACTTGCTACTTCAAGAATCAGGCTGCCCGTACCGCATGGACGTATGTCCATTGTTCGAAACGCTAGACGACTTGAACAACTCTGAAGCGGTAATGAAGCAGCTAATGAGCATCGACCTTTACCGTGGCTTTATCCAGAACCACCAAATGGTCATGATCGGCTACTCTGACTCCGCAAAAGATGCTGGCGTAATGTCTGCAGGTTGGGCGCAATACGATGCAATGGATAAGCTTGTAAAAGCGTGTGAAGAGGAAGGCATTGAGCTGACTCTATTCCACGGCCGTGGCGGTACCGTAGGTCGTGGTGGCGCTCCTGCACACGCAGCACTACTTTCTCAGCCACCAAAGAGTTTGAAAGGCGGTCTACGTGTAACTGAGCAAGGCGAGATGATTCGCTTTAAGCTTGGCTTACCAGATGTCGCAGTGAACAGCTTTAACCTATACGCAAGTGCAATCCTAGAAGCGAACCTACTTCCACCACCAGAGCCGAAGCAAGAGTGGCGCGATCTGATGGAAGTACTATCACAGGTTTCTTGTGAAGCTTACCGCAACGTAGTTCGTGGCGAAGAAAAATTCGTTCCTTACTTTCGTCAGGCAACCCCTGAACTAGAGCTTGGCAAACTGCCTCTAGGCTCTCGTCCAGCTAAGCGTAATCCAAATGGTGGCGTAGAAAGCCTGCGTGCTATCCCTTGGATCTTCTCTTGGAGCCAAAACCGTCTAGTACTACCTGCATGGTTAGGTGCTGGTGAAGCGATTCAATACTCGGTTGATCAAGGCCATCAAGCGCTACTTGAAGAGATGTGTCGCGAGTGGCCATTCTTCTCGACTCGCTTAGGTATGCTTGAGATGGTTTACTCGAAGTGTAATATGGAGATCGCTAAGTACTACGACCAGCGTTTGGTAGACGAAGAACTATTGCCACTAGGTGAGAAGCTTCGCGAACAACTGCAAAAAGACATCAAAGCGGTGCTAAATGTAGAGAACAATGAAAACCTAATGCAGAGCGACCCTTGGGGACAAGAGTCTATCCGCCTACGTAACATCTACGTTGAGCCGTTGAATATGCTTCAAGCTGAGCTGCTATACCGCACTCGTCAGAGTGAAACGCCACCAGCAGAACTAGAAGAAGCGCTTATGGTGACGATTGCAGGCATTGCAGCAGGCATGCGCAACACTGGTTAAGCAGAATAATATTCTAAATAAAGAACAAAAGGTCGCCCATGGCGACCTTTTTATTTTACCCAGAAAACACTATTGAGTCTTTTATCAGTTTTTTGGGTTATTTTGTCCATGTATTCTACTTTATGCTTATTATTTAGATATACTACTGCTCCGCTGCGAGAACACTCCAATCAAAATATTTCGTAGCATTGGACTAGGCAAGCTAGTCCGACTAGGTGATAAACGGCTTTATAAGGTGACACAACCAACAACAAAGAGTGTTGGTGCAACTTAGACATAACCCAATATATCGTGCCGCAAGAAGCACACTTGATGTTTAAGTTTTTGTTTACTGTTTATTGACCATTTGGATTGAAGACATGTCATTACCACACGTAATTCTAACCGTTTTAAGTACACGCGATGCTACTGGTTACGATATCACTAAAGAATTCTCAGCAAGCATTGGATACTTCTGGAAAGCTAGCCACCAACAAGTTTACCGCGAGCTCAACAAAATGGCTCAAAATGAACAGGTAACTTGCGTACTAGAACCTCAAGAAGGCAAACCTGACCGTAAAGTTTACTCAATCACAGACGCTGGCCGTCGCGCACTAGGCGAGTGGTTTGAACAGCCAACTGCTCACCCAACTGTACGTGATGAATTCTCAGCAAAATTGATGGCTTGTGCCGTTCAACCATCTGCTGCATACCAAGTACAACTTTCTGAACTAGTTGAAGAATCACGCAAGCTGGTTTCTCACTACAAAGAGATTGAAGCAGCTTACTACGCAACGCCGTCAACACTAGATAAGCAAGCACGTCTAGAACGACTAACACTGCGTCGTAACCTACTGATCCGTGAAGCTTGGATCATGTGGGCAGAAGAAGTTCTACTAGAGCTTGAAACGCTAGCGTAAGTTTGACACTGGTGATTTCACCAGAGACTAGATAAGCAAAAGGCTTGAATACTGAGTATTCAAGCCTTTTTTGTATCTGCTGTATAGAGTTGAAGCTTACAGTGCTGCAACCTGAGGGCGCACACCTAGAGTGTGGCAAAGTGCGTAAGTCATCTCAGCACGGTTCAGCGTATAGAAGTGGAAATCCTTCACACCTTCACGGCTTAGCGTTCTAACCATATCAATCGCTTGGCTCGCACCTACTAGTTGACGGGTTGTTGGGTCATCGTCTAAGCCTTCAAATTGCTTCGCCATCCAACCCGGTACTTTCACATTGTTCATCGCCGCAAAGCGAGAAGCTTGCTTAAAGTTAGATACAGGTAGAATGCCCGGAACGATCTCTACATCGATGCCTGCAGCCACACAGCGGTCACGGAAACGCAGGTAGCTCTCTACATCAAAAAAGAACTGAGTAATCGCACGGTTAGCACCCGCATCAACTTTACGTTTTAGGTTAAGTAGATCGGCTTGTGCGCTCTTCGCTTCAGGGTGAACTTCAGGGAAAGCCGCAACTGAGATATCGAAGTCATGACGAGCTTTAAGCAGTTTAACAAGGTCTGAGGCATACATTTCTGGCGCACCACCACCTGGAGGAATATCACCACGCAGTGCAACGATACTTTGAATACCATTCGCCCAGTAATCGTCAGCGATCTGAATCAACTCTTCACGGCTTGCATCAATACACGTTAGGTGTGGCGCTGCAACAAGGCCCGTCTGGTCTTTAATCTCTTTGATGATTGAGTGGGTACGGTCACGCTCACCAGAGTTAGCACCGTAAGTCACTGATACAAAATTAGGTTGTAGTGTTTTCAGACGGTGTACAGAGTTCCACAGTGTCTCTTCCATCTTCTCATTGCTTGGCGGAAAAAACTCAAATGACACATTGATGTTGTCAGAAAGCTCAGCAATGTTCTGATTCAAAGCGTCTATGTGACTTGCGTGCGTGTATCCCATCTTACTCTCCCTGTGGCCAACTCAACCACTAAAATCTCAAACCTTTAAACCGACGTTTAGACGTCTATATGTCCACAGAATGTATTGAATACGATTTAATGTCAACAGATCCATTATGAATTTTTCTCAAGTTGATCGTGAGGAATCTTCAAGTCGACAAGTGGGTCACAAAGCAATAATAACGTACAAAAAAGGCTGAAAAACACATTGTGCTTTCAGCCTTATTTATCTTAGTGGATAGTATGCTATTTACGCTAACAAACCATCGATCCGAGCTTTAGAATAATCGTTCTTAGTCTTAGAACAAGCTCGACATTCTGTTCAAATCAGACTGAATCGCACCAGCCGTTACCTCACGTCCTGCACCAGGACCACGAATCACCAATGGGTTATCTTTGTACCACTTACTCTCAATCGCAAAGATGTTGTCACATGGCAGCAGGTTCGCCAGGGCATGCTCTTTCGATAGCGCTTCTACACCTACTGTTGCCTTACCGTTCTTCTCAAGGCGTGCAACATAACGTAGTACCTTATGCTGCGATTGAGCCTTCTCTAGACGCTCAGCCAGCACTTCGCTCAATACTGATGCTTTATCAAAGAAGTCATCGACAGAGAGATCTTGCAGCTCTTCAGGTACCAAAGATTCCACTTTGACGTTCTCAGGTTCAATATCTAGACCAGATTCACGCGCCAGAATAACCAGCTTACGCATCACATCCGAACCATCAAGGTCAGAGCGAGGGTCTGGCTCAGTTAAGCCTTGTTGCCACGCTAGGTCCACCAATTCGCTAAATGGTACTGAGCCATCAAATTGTTGGAACAACCAAGATAGAGTGCCAGAGAAGATGCCTGACAGCGCAATGATGTCATCACCACTCTCACGCAAGTCGCGAACAGTATGATTGATCGGTAAGCCTGCACCTACTGTCGCGTTGTACAACCAATGGCGGCTGATCTTCGCGAACGCGTCTTGTACCTGATGGTAGTAATCACTCGATGCAGAGCCCGCGACTTTATTGGCTGAGATGAGGTGAATACCTTGTTGAGCGATGTCCAGATACTTATCAGCCAACACCTTGCTTGCCGTTACATCCAGAACCACAACTTCATCGTAGCCCTGAATTGAGCCCAGCTTGGTCAGCCACTCGCCGTCCGAATACTCGACTGCCTCGTCACCAAAGCGATCGACAACGGCACGAGCATCGATGCCTTGTTCGTCATACCAATAGGTTTGGCTATCCACCACCGCAACCAACTCAAAGTTCATGCCGCGACGCTTTTCTAGCTCAACCTTTTGCTCAGCGAACAGTGATAACCAGCTCGAACCGATGTTACCCTTACCACACAGCGCAATCGCAACGCGCTTCTGAGCTTGGAACAGCTGAGAGTGAATACCTTTCACTAAGGTTTCAGTTTCCGACTTACGAACGACGGCCACTAAGCTCAAACGAGATTGAGACTCTGAGATAAACTCAACCGGTGCGCTCTTAAGTTGTTGGTAGAAACCGTAGCAGTGGTTCGGGTTCTTCGTTACACCAGCACCTACCGCAGCAACCAGTGAGTAACCCTCTTTAAGTTTGATTTCCGCTTCAATCGCGTGGTCTTGGAGGTATTCAAGCGCTCCACCCGCAATCTCTTCAGTGTAGGCGAGACGCAAACAGTTTTGGTCCGCTTGCAGCTCGTAAGCCAGTGGCTCGAGCTGAGCACGCTTAAGCCCCTCAAGAACCTCACTCTCAAGGCGCTCAAAGTCATGGCCATGACCAAAGGTCAATTGAATCAGTAGGACATCGTCTAGAGACGTGATGATCTTAGCACCGCGTCCCGACGCCAATACACGCTCAATCTGAGTTGAGCCCGATTCCGGTTGATAGCTACAACGTAGGCTAAGATCCATTGCGCTCTGAGCCACAGGTTGTAAGGTGCGACTGTGGAGCACTGGCGCTGCCAAACGTGCTAGCTCGCTTGCTTCATCAAGACGCAGCAAAGGCAACAGGCATGCATCAGAGACCAATCTAGGGTCAGCACTATACACACCAGCCACATCACTCCAGATGGTCACACGATCGACTTCCGCCAATGCGCCAATCACGGTCGCTGAGTAATCCGAACCATTACGACCTAAAAGCACCGTTTCACCGGCACTGTTTTGCGCCATAAAGCCGGTAATCACTACGCGACAGTGAGCGTGTTGGGCGAGAGATTCTTTAATCAATGCGTATGAACGAGCGCGATCCACCTCTGGCTGAGCACCCGCTTCAGCACGCAGAAAGTCTCGTGCATCTTGCGCTACAGCTTGGAGGTCACTCTGACATAAAAGCGCCGCTAGTAAGCGCGACGACCACACCTCACCATGGCCTAACACAGACGCTTTTTGTGCTTCATTCAATGGCGCGGTTAATTCACCTAAAGCCGTAAATTCTCGTTGTAGGGTTGCAGTTAACTGCTCTGCTACTTCGCCCTCTAATAGTTCTGAAACCAGCTCGAGTTGGAACTGACGCAGAGATTGCAGACACTCATGAGCCAAGCGTCCATCTTTATCCAGCGCCTCTAAAAATTCGATCAATCGGTTAGTGGTTTTGCCTGCCGCAGACACCACAACCAAGTCTGTTTCACTAGAGTACTCTTTGAGAATACTGACGACACGCTGATAGCACTCAGGGTTTGCCAAACTGCTACCACCAAATTTATGCAATTGGCGAAAGTTAGCCATTACTTGCTCTCCCCGTTATCGATGAACTGCTGCGCTTTGGCAAAGGCTTGTTCAAGGTCAGCAATCAGGTCTTCTGCATCTTCAAGGCCTACCGATAGTCTCAGAAGCTGATGAGACACACCCGCTTCCGCTAGAGCTTCTTCGCCCATTGCTCGGTGTGTCATCGAAGCAGGGTGACAAATCAAGCTCTCGACACCCCCCAAAGACTCTGCCAATGAAAACAGCTCTAGCTCACCAACAAAGTGTTTCAACGCCTCGAAAGAACCAGCAAATTCAAAACTCAGCATAGACCCAAAACCAGACTGCTGCTTCTTAGCAATCTCATGACCTGGATGCTCAGGCAGGCTCGGGTGGTAAATGGTATCAACCAAAGGTTGTTTCTGTAGCGCCGTTAGAATCTCACGAGAGCTCTCTTCATGAACACGCATACGCGCACCTAGCGTACGAATACCACGCAGCGTCATGTAGCTATCAAATGGTGTCCCCGTTGCACCAATACAGTTGCCCCACCAAGCCAGCTCTTCAGCGTGCTCTTCGGTTTTGG
The DNA here is from genome assembly GCF_030248625.1 of Vibrio sp. D420a. Classification (NCBI taxonomy): domain Bacteria; kingdom Pseudomonadati; phylum Pseudomonadota; class Gammaproteobacteria; order Vibrionales; family Vibrionaceae; genus Vibrio; species Vibrio sp. D420a. Next base: position 67,159 of record NZ_JAHGAN010000016.1, read on the forward strand.
TAATCACTACGCCGCCGATCACATCTGAGTGACCATTGATGTACTTAGTCGTTGAGTGGATAACAAAGTCAGCACCAAGCTCTAGAGGCTTTTGGAACACAGGAGTCAAGAAGGTGTTATCAACCGCCACCAGCGCACCCACCTCTTTTGCCTTGCGGCAGGTTTCTTCAATGTCGACGACACGTACCAGTGGGTTTGATGGCGTTTCCAACAAGATCAATTTAGGCTTGAGTGCGATCGCTGCATCGAATGCGGCTTGCTCCGATTGATCGACAAACAGAACCTTAAAGTCACCCTTTTTTGAGCGTGTATTGAAAAGACGATAAGTACCACCGTAGCAGTCGTGTGGTGCCACGATCAGATCATCGCTACCAAGGAAAGCGGAAACCCAAAGGTTTAATGCAGAAGTACCACAATTGGTCACAACTGCCCCCTTACCAGACTCCAATTCAAACAGGGCTGTTTCTAGCAAGCCACGGTTTGGGTTACCTGAGCGAGTGTAATCATACTTAGGCACTTCACCAAAAGCGGGAAAACCGTAGTTAGTCGACAGATAAATTGGTGGAACAACGGCATGATGTTGAGTGTCTGACTCGATACCAGTACGTACGGCGATGGTTGCTGGTTTCCGGCTGCTCATAGGTGTTTCCTTACAGGTTTTGGCGTCTGAGAATCACAGCAGCTTGTCGGGGTTTTGCGGCTGTGTTAGATATATGTTATTCACTTTACTTTCATAAGAATGAGACGTCAACACTTCTAGACGTCTATATGTCTTTGCTTATGGCGGTAAATCCCGCTAAAATCCCCCCTATTAATTTAATCTAACAACTAAAGTGATGAAGGTACGCAATGGCCGACTGGAATGGTGAATACATAAGCCCATATGCTGAGCATGGGAAGAAAAGCGAACAAGTAAAGAAAATTACAGTTTCTATCCCTCTAAAAGTGTTAAAGGTTCTAACTGACGAGCGTACCCGCCGCCAGATTAACAACCTACGCCATGCAACAAACAGTGAGCTGCTATGTGAAGCCTTTCTGCATGCATATACTGGCCAGCCTCTACCAACAGATGAAGACCTGCGTAAAGACCGCCCAGACGATATCCCAGCAGAAGTGAAAAAGCTGATGACAGAGATGGGTATCGAGTTCGAAGCGTTTGACGAAGAATAATCATAACTCAGTCACTACCTTCAACATTTGATTCGCTTTAGCTGAGCCATATCGATTGCCGAAATCATCTAGCATGAATTTCAGGCATAAAAAAACCGACTCCAGATGAGTCGGTTTTTTATTGTTCTCTTCGCTCTACTAAATGACGATTACGCCATCCAGTCTCTATGCCATATGCTTCTATGCCATATGCTTCTATGCCATATAGTTTGCTGGCATCTCAATACGAGCCACACCTGAATCAACCGCCGCCTGAGCCACTGCTTTTGCTACACGAGGCAGTAGACGTGGGTCCATTGGCTTAGGAATGATGTAGCCTTTACCAAACTCAAGTGCCTCGGCACCTGCTGCTTTTAGTACGTCTGCAGGTACTTCTTCTTTCGCAAGTTCACGAATCGCTTCCACTGCCGCTAGCTTCATTGCATCGTTGATTTCGCTTGCACGAACATCAAGAGCACCACGGAAGATGAATGGGAAACACAGAACGTTGTTTACTTGGTTCGGATAATCACTACGGCCAGTACCCATGATAAGGTCGCTACGAACTTCGTGAGCAAGCTCTGGCTTAATCTCTGGATCTGGGTTAGAACACGCGAATACGATCGGCTTGTCAGCCATCAACTTCAGCGATTCTGCTGGTAGCAGGTTAGGGCCCGACACACCTAGGAATAGGTCTGCACCTTCAATAACGTCTTCTAGAGTACGCTTGTCAGTGTTGTTCGCGAACAGCTGCTTGTATTCGTTCAGATCGTCACGACGAGTGTGAATCACGCCTTTACGATCTAGCATGTAGATCTTCTCACGCTGCGCGCCACACTTGATCAGCAGTTCCATACACGCAACTGCCGCTGCACCTGCACCCAAACAAACAATCTTACACTCTTCCAGCTTCTTACCTTGAAGCTCAATCGCGTTCAGCATACCCGCAGCTGTTACGATCGCCGTACCGTGCTGGTCATCGTGGAATACAGGGACATCACAACGCTCGATTAGGCGGCGTTCAATTTCAAAACAGTCTGGTGCTTTGATGTCTTCTAGGTTGATACCACCGAATGTATCGGCAATATTCGCTACTGTATCTACGAACTCATCGATTGTGCGGTGTTTTACTTCAATATCGATAGAATCTAAACCTGCAAAACGCTTAAACAGTAGCGCTTTACCTTCCATTACTGGTTTAGAAGCAATAGGACCTAGGTTACCTAGGCCAAGAATCGCTGTACCGTTAGAGATAACTGCAACCATGTTGCCTTTACCTGTGTACTTATAAACGTTATCCACGTTCTGTGCGATTTCACGAACTGGCTCAGCCACACCTGGGCTGTAAGCAAGGGCCAGATCTTCTGCAGAATTTGCAGACTTTGTCAGTTCAACGGCAATTTTGCCAGGAATTGGGAACTCATGATAATCAAGAGCTTGCTGACGGAATTGTTCTTGAGGTGATAGTTCTTCAGATTGAGCTTGGAGAGTGTCATCAGACATGGGTGTAGGTTTCCTAGAATATTATTATTTGGGGGAATCCATTTTATATTAATGGATGTACTTCAAAGTTCCTAGGTGGTAAAGCCCCCTGTCTCATTAAAAAACGAGAATTCACTACTAATAAGACCAGTGCCCAGTTGAAATTACTAAACGCCAGATAACAAAAAAGGACACCGAAGTGTCCTTTTTCATGTCTACTAAGCGAGAATTACTTCTTGCTAGATAGAGCACCGAAACGCTTGTTGAAGCGATCTACACGGCCGCCTGTATCAACGATACGTTGCTTACCAGTGTAGAATGGGTGACATTTGTCACATACGTCTAGGTGGATAGAATCTTTACCTAGAGTAGAGTTGAATTCAAATGTGTTGCCGCAAGAGCAAGTAGCTGTTACAGCTTTGTATTCTGGGTGGATACCAACTTTCATGGGAAAACCTCAATTAGGCCGTGTCGCCATCCGATTCTAAGCCGGACACCACACGTTGTTAAAAAATAGATTAAAGACACCGCATCTCACGAAAACGTGATGAAGCCATACCTTTAAGGCGCCGTATAGTAATGAATCTGTGAGGCAGGATCAACCAGTTTGGATGATTTTTTCGCCACTATTGCATGATTTCTTCTTTTATTGCCTTTTTATGCTTTGCATAACTCCATCACCGACTTTGGCAAACAAACTGCTTCTCGAATTTAGCGTCCTTATCCTTTAGACTGGTCGCCCTGCACTCTCCAGAATTAACAAGCGAATTTATGCGTCCAACGATTGCCCGAGTGGCTCTGCCAATCCCCTTAGATAGACAGTTTGACTACAAAATCCCAGGTCATTTGTTTCCTATCATTGGTGGGCGCGTCTCGGTTCCTTTTGGCCGCCAAACTCTGACAGGCATTGTCACTGCTTTAGTCAATGAATCTGAGTTTGAATTCGACAAGCTTAAACCGATTAAAGCCCTACTCGACAATCAACCCGTATGGCCTGACTCGGTATACTCCTTGTTGGTATGGTGCAGCCAGTTCTATCAATACCCGTTAGGCGAAACCTTTGCTAACGCCCTGCCAAGCGCATTGCGTAAAGGTAAACCTGCAGACTTCGCGACACTGGTCGAGTGGCAAATCACACCACAGGGTAAAGATCAGTTAATGCAAGGCTTTGGACGCGCAGTCAAACAGGCCAAAGTAATGCACTTGCTTGAGAATGGCCCTGTTCCGCATCAAGAGTTTATTGACCAAGAGATCTCAAGCTCAGTACTCAAAACCCTTGAAGAGAAAAGTTGGATAGAGTCCCGCGAGAAAAAACCGACGCGTTATGCATGGCCGAGCGATCTTGAAAACGACCAAGACAAGCCAAAGCTCAACGAAGAGCAAGCTATCGCGATTGCGACAGTCAATAGCCAAACCGACTTTGGCTGCTTCCTATTAGAGGGTGTTACGGGTTCGGGCAAAACAGAAGTTTACCTAAATATGATTAAGCCGGTGCTAGAGCAAGGCAGACAAGCCTTAGTTTTGGTTCCTGAAATCGGCCTGACCCCGCAGACCATCAACCGCTTTAAAAAACGCTTTAACGTACCGATTGAAGTTGTACATTCAGGGTTAAATGACTCTGAGCGCCTAAACGCATGGCTATCTGCTCGCGATAAGATCGCAGGCATTGTAATTGGCACTCGCTCGGCTCTGTTTACGCCATTTGCTGACCTTGGCATTATTATCGTTGATGAAGAACACGATGCCTCTTATAAGCAACAAGACAGCTTACGCTACCATGCTCGTGATGTGGCGATTATGCGCGCCCACAAAACGCAGATTCCAATTGTGCTTGGCTCAGCAACCCCTGCATTTGAAACCCTACACAACGCGCAAGTTGGCAAGTATGGCCATCTGACATTGAGCTCACGTGCGGGTTCAGCCGTACCAACCACTAACAAGGTTCTGGATGTTAAGGGGGAGTACCTTGAGAGCGGCTTATCGGCCTCATTGATTGCTGAGATGCAAAGACACCTCAAGTACGGTAACCAAGTGATGCTGTTCTTAAACCGTCGTGGCTTCTCTCCAGCATTGATGTGCCATGACTGCGGTTGGACGGCAGAGTGTAAGCGCTGTGATGCCTACTACACCTATCACCAATACAGTAATGAGATGCGCTGCCACCATTGTGGCTCTCAGCAGCATATCATTCATAACTGCCAAGGGTGTGGCTCGGCTAATCTAGTGACCGTAGGTGTTGGCACCGAGCAGCTAGAAACACAGCTTGGGCAGTTGTTCCCTGAATACAAAACCATACGAATTGACCGCGACAGTACCCGTCGCAAGGGCAGCCTAGAGAATGCCTTAGAATCGATTCGCCGTGGTGAGTACCAGATTCTTATTGGCACCCAGATGCTTGCCAAGGGACACCACTTTCCGGACGTAACTCTGGTAGCACTGCTCGACGTCGATGGTTCGCTCTACAGCAGTGACTTTCGAGCCTCAGAACGCCTAGCTCAACTGTTTATTCAAGTTGCAGGCCGTGCTGGACGTGCAAGTAAGCCTGGCGAAGTGATTCTGCAGACTCATCACCCAGAACACGGGTTGCTGCAAGCGTTGCTGCATAAAGATTACAACCACTTTGCTCAGACTGCGCTCGCCGAGCGTAAACAAGCGATGCTACCGCCCTATACCTTTATGACGCTATTCCGCGCGGAAGCCAATGATCCACACCTTGTCGAAGAGTTCTTAAGACAGGTGCGCCACACCTTGGAATCACACCCACTGTTTGATCAGTTCTGCATGGTGCTTGGGCCCACTCCAGCACCGCTAGCCAAGCGTGCTGGAAAGTCGCGTTGGCAGTTGATTTTGCAAACCCAAACTCGCTCACTTATGCAGAAGTTACTCATGAGTGCAAAACCTGCGATAAATATGTTACCACTCGCAAAAAAGGTACGTTGGTCGCTCGACATTGAGCCGCAAGATCTCAGCTAAACCTTACTGGCTTAAAATTACTGATAGGTTTATTCACAGAAATTTCATATTTATCGTGAGCAACTTCACACTAGTCATGTGATTTTTGTTAATCTAGCCGTAACTTTGTATCGGCTAAACACATAAAATATTGCAATAAAAAAAGTGTTAGCAACACTTTCATAATATCAATCAATTATATAATTATTCACGCCTTAGTCAGAGGCAATAAAGGAATTAGAGAGGGTTTAATTTATGGCGACAATGAAGGATGTTGCCCAGTTGGCAGGTGTCTCAACAGCGACGGTATCACGAGCGCTAATGAACCCTGAAAAAGTATCGGTGACCACTCGAAAGCGAGTTGAAACAGCGGTACTCGAAGCTGGATACTCACCCAACACTTTAGCTAGAAACTTACGTCGCAACGAATCTAAAACCATCATCACCATCGTTCCTGATATCTGTGATCCCTACTTCGCTGAAATCATTCGCGGTATTGAAGACGCTGCCGTTGAAAACGACTACTTGGTTCTTCTAGGTGATAGCGGACAGCAGAAAAAACGTGAGAGCTCGTTTGTAAACTTGGTCTTCACCAAGCAAGCCGACGGTATGCTACTACTCGGAACTGATCACCCATTCGATGTTAGCAAAGCGGAGCAGAAAAACCTGCCACCAATGGTTATGGCGTGTGAGTTCGCCCCAGAGCTTGAACTACCAACGGTACACATCGACAACCTGACCTCGGCATTTGAAGCGGTGAACTACCTAGCTCAGCTGGGTCACAAGCGCATCGCTCAGATCTCAGGCCCGACATCAGCGACTCTCTGTCAATTCCGCCAACAAGGCTATCAGCAAGCCCTACGCCGTGCAGGAGTTACCATGAACCCAGCCTACAGCACGGTCGGTGACTTTACCTTTGAAGCGGGTGCTCAAGCGGTTCGCCAACTACTTGCACTGCCAGAGCAACCAACCGCTATCTTCTGTCACAATGACGCGATGGCAATTGGTGCGATTCAAGAAGCGAAGAAGCTAGGTCTGCGCGTTCCGCACGATCTATCGATTGTCGGCTTCGATGATATTCAATTCGCACAATACTGCGATCCACCGTTGACGACGATTTCTCAGCCTCGCTACGAAATTGGACGTCAGGCGATGCTGATGATGCTTGATATGCTCAAAGGCAATGATGTTCAAGCCGGTTCTCGTCTGCTTGAAGCGAAACTGGTCGTTCGTGGAAGTACGGCGCCACCACGCATTTAATCCATGAAAATAGACTCATAAATCTGCGGCACATTTTGATGTGCCGCTTCCATTTCTACACTATTATCCTCGCGCATTCTGGATTACCATGGGTGCAGAATCACCAACATTTGAAAGACTTGTGGCTAATAGAGATTATGTAAAGCGCGGTCGTGGAAATAAACGCACGGCTAAAAAACCTGCCCCTCGCCGAAAACCATGGCGCAGTGGTCTTTTGGCGATCTTACTGGCCGGTGGCTTTGGCTACGGCTTGTATCTGTTGAGCAATGATCCTGAGCCACCACCGCCGACTGTGGTGACTAAGCCCAAACCAAAACCTAAGCCAGCTAAGGTTATCCCGCCTCCACCCGAAGAAAAGTGGGATTACGTAGAGACCTTACCAAGCCGCGAAGTTGAAGTGAAAGCCAAAGAGCAAGAGGTTTCTAAAGTACCATACATCATGCAATGTGGCGCTTACAAGACATCCGCTCAAGCTGAAGCGCGTAAACTCGACATCGCCTTCCAAGGCATCTCAAGCGATATCCGCAAGAAAGAAGGCAGCAGCTGGTACCGTGTGGTACTTGGCCCTTACAAACTTAAGCGTGATGCTGAGCGTGATCGCCATAAGCTACAAAGAGCCAAAATCGAGCCTTGTGCGATTTGGAAAGACCAATAGATTCCGTAATGAAAACCTCCGCTTTCGGAGGTTTTCTGTTTTTTGAGCCCCCACCGTTTTCTACTGCCCTATCGGTATAAATTGCCCTACATCTACCATGGCAACTTGAATTCTCAGCAGGCCATCCTCATATTGTTTTTATACCCAAAGATAAAAAGATAAAGAGGCCCTACTCGTGACTACCATTGTATCTGTACGTCGTAATAATAAAGTCGTCATCGCGGGTGATGGACAAGTATCTCTAGGCAACACCGTAATGAAGGGCAATGCCCGTAAAGTACGTCGCCTATACAATAATAAAGTACTGGCAGGTTTCGCTGGCGGTACGGCAGATGCTTTCACGCTATTCGAAAAATTTGAAAGCAAGCTGCAAATGCACCAAGGCCACCTAACCAAAGCTGCCGTTGAGCTGGCGAAGGATTGGCGTAGTGATCGCGCTCTGCGCAAGCTAGAAGCCCTATTGGCTGTTGCCGATGAGACGGCATCTCTGATCATCACTGGTAACGGTGACGTAGTACAGCCAGAGCACGACCTAATCGCAATTGGCTCAGGCGGCAACTTTGCACAAGCAGCGGCGACAGCCCTACTAGAAAATACCGATTTAGATGCACGTGAAATCGCAGAGAAGGCGCTAACTATTGCAGGCGACATCTGTGTGTTCACCAACCATCACCACACTGTTGAAGAACTAGAAAGCACCGTTGAGCTACCGAAGCCGGAATAAGACTCAAACCTATATTGCACCCAACAGTGATTTAAGAATTAAGGAATAGACATGTCTGAAATGACCCCTCGTGAAATTGTTCATGAACTGAACCGCCACATCATTGGCCAAGAAAACGCGAAGCGCTCTGTGGCTATCGCCCTACGTAACCGCTGGCGTCGTATGCAGCTAGAAGAGAGCCTGCGTGTTGAGGTTTCTCCTAAGAACATTCTGATGATCGGTCCAACCGGTGTGGGTAAAACTGAAATTGCTCGCCGCTTAGCGAAACTTGCAAACGCACCTTTCATCAAAGTAGAAGCGACTAAGTTCACTGAAGTCGGCTACGTGGGTAAAGAAGTAGAGACCATTATCCGTGACCTGACCGACGTTGCGATCAAGATGACTCACCAACAAGCGATGGAGAAAGTAAAATTCCGCGCTGAAGAGCAAGCTGAAGAGCGTATCCTTGATGCCCTTCTTCCACCTGCTCGTGACGCTTGGGGTCAAAACGAACAAGCAGATGAAGGTTCATCAAACACGCGTCAGATTTTCCGCAAAAAACTGCGTGAAGGTAAGCTAGACGACAAAGAGATCGAAATCGATGTTGCGGCACCGCAGATGGGCGTTGAAATCATGGCGCCTCCAGGCATGGAAGAGATGACTAACCAGTTGCAAGGCATGTTCCAAAACCTTGCTGGCGATACCAAGAAAAAGCGCAAGCTGAAAATCAAAGATGCATTCAAGGCACTGACTGAAGAAGAAGCGGCAAAGCTTGTTAACCAAGAAGAGCTGAAAGAGAACGCAATCTACAACGTTGAGAACAACGGTATTGTGTTTATCGATGAGATCGACAAGATCTGTAAGCGTGGTGATAGCTCGGGTCCAGATGTGTCTCGTGAAGGCGTTCAGCGTGACCTACTGCCTCTTATCGAAGGTAGCACAGTATCGACTAAGCACGGCATGGTGAAAACAGACCATATCCTGTTTGTTACTTCGGGCGCATTCCAAGTGGCTAAGCCATCAGATCTGATCCCTGAGCTACAAGGTCGTCTACCAATCCGTGTTGAACTTGAAGCGCTATCAAGCCACGACTTCAAACGTATCCTAACTGAGCCAAAAGCGTCTCTGACTGAGCAGTATATCGCTCTAATGAAGACAGAAGAGGTGGACGTTGAGTTCACTGAAGACGGCATCACTCAGATCGCAGAAGCAGCATGGCAAGTTAACGAAACGACTGAGAACATCGGTGCACGTCGTCTACACACGGTAATGGAACGTCTAATGGATGAGATTTCATTCGAAGCGACAGACAAAGCGGGCAGCAAGCTAGTAATTGATGCTGGTTACGTGAAGTCTAAGCTAGGCGAATTCGTTGAAGACGAAGACCTAAGCCGCTTCATTCTGTAGCACAAAAATATCCAACTTGTTGCTCTAACGCAAAGAAACAGCAAGCTGATAACCGATTTCAAGGCCCACTCTCGAGTGGGCTTTTTATTACCTAAAAAATGAGCGTATACTCGAAATACGGTATGACACAGTGTCCTTACAACGACAAATAGACCTACGATGAAACAATCTCTACTGATTTGGCTTGATGCCGCACGACCAAAAACTCTGCCTCTCGCACTCGTCTCTATTCTTACAGGAAGTAGTTTAGCGTTCGCTAGCGATCAGTTTTCTCTCTCCATTGCTTTGTTGGCTTTTCTCACCGCGACCTTACTGCAGATCCTTTCCAACCTCGCCAATGACTATGGCGACGCGGTAAAAGGCACCGACAATGATAAACGTCTAGGCCCAATGCGCGCAATGCAGTCGGGTGCTGTCTCAGCCGCAACCATGAAGCAAGCCATCATCCTAAACATTGTGTTTACCATGATTGCTGGGCTTATCTTAATTTTCCACGCCCTATCCTCTATTGAGAGTATTCTCTCTTTCATCGGTTTGGGTGTGCTGGCGATTGCAGCCGCGATTGCCTACACCGTCGGTAATAAGCCTTATGGTTATATCGGCTTAGGCGACCTATCGGTATTCATCTTCTTTGGTCTGCTTGGTGTATCCGGGACTTACTTCCTGCACACAGGGCATATCGAACCAAGCCTATTCTTACCCGCTTTGGGCTGTGGCTTGATGGCGGTGGCCGTACTTAACATCAACAATATGCGTGACATCGAAAACGACAGTGAGTGTGGTAAACGCACCATGGCAGTTAGACTAGGACAGCGCAAAGCCAAGCAGTATCATTTTGTGCTCCTGAGCGTGGCAGTAATTGCCTTTGCCAGCTACCTGCTTATTCAAGATAAACCCGCTTGGATTAGCCTGCCGTTTTCACTGAGCATCATCACTGTTTACAAACATGGTAAGGCGGTTTGGGATACGGACAAACCCGCACAAATCGCACCTATGATGCCAGTTATCGTCAAATGCTCTCTAGTGACTAACTTATTGTTTGCTGGTGTTGTTGTAGCTCAAACTCTATTGACATAATTCAGACTAATCATTGCAAAGGGATCGAGCACCGATATACTCAAAGTAAGCTCATTGTTCAAAAGGTACGCGAATGGAATACAACACTTCAGCACTGTGCGACATCTATCTAGACCAAGTGGATGTCGTAGAGCCGATGTTCAGCAACTTTGGTGGAAGAGCCTCCTTTGCTGGACAGATCACGACACTCAAATGTTTCGAGGACAACGCGCTGATCCGCTCTGTGCTAGAACAAGACGGCTTGGGTCGTGTGTTGTTGATTGACGGTGGTGGCTCACTGCGTAAAGCGCTGATTGATGCAGAGTTGGCACTGCTAGCCGAAGACAATGAGTGGGAAGGTATCGTGGTGTATGGCTGCGTTCGCGAAGTAGACGAACTAGAAGATATGAATCTCGGTATTCAAGCCCTTGCTTCTATTCCAGTTGGTGCTGTACAAGATGGCGTCGGCGAAGTCGATGTTCCAGTCAACTTTGGCAGTGTTAGCTTCCTACCTGAAGATTACCTCTATGCCGATAACACCGGCATCATTCTGTCACCAGAGCCACTCGATGTAGAGTTCGAGCTTGATGCAGAAGACGATGAGAACGAATAGTTGATACAAAAATGCCCGCTAACAAGCGGGCATTTTTTTCATCAGCGTTTATCGCAGCAAAAGTGGATTACTCAACTTCGTCCATCTTGCCTAGTAGGCTGCGAATGCGATCTTGCCATGCTGCATGCTCTTGCTGCATTTGCTGAGTTTTTTGCTCTAGCTCTTCACGGCTTGCTTTTAGCTCACCAGCTTCTGTCGCTAGCTGCTGCTTCTCTTCTTTTAGCTCTTCTACTTCCATTTGCAGAAGTGCAATAGTATCAACTGCTGTTTGAATTTTTGCTTCTAGTTGCTCTAGTACTTCAAAAGACATTCTGGCCTACCTTTAAGTTATCCATTTGATGTTGAAGGTTCACTCCACTTATTGCCCCATTCTACTCAGCAGAGCACGGATAAACACTCTATATCTTCGATATTTTGCGCCATTCGATGAAAAAAACATCGCTTTTTACCGAATATTGACGTTAATTGTGCCAGCACTATTACCTAACTGATTATTTCAGTGAATATTTTAAAATTTCAGCTCTGCTTTGATCGTAAGCAAAGCCACAAAAGCAAAAAAGCAAACGTTTCCTTTGAACTATGGTAAAATCCGCCGCGAAATTTCTATTCCCCCTTTGAAAATTTTGGAGTCCGCATGAAACGCGATTTAGCAATGGCATTTTCTCGTGTCACTGAAGGTGCAGCACTAGCAGGTTATAAATGGCTTGGCCGTGGTGATAAAAACGCTGCCGATGGTGCCGCAGTAGAAGTCATGCGCAGCCTGCTCAACAAAACCGAAATCAGCGGTGAAATCGTGATTGGTGAAGGCGAAATCGATGATGCTCCGATGCTATACATCGGTGAGAATGTCGGTGTTGGTGGTGATGCCGTTGATATCGCCGTTGACCCAATCGAAGGGACACGTATGACGGCTATGGGCCAGTCAAACGCACTGGCTGTACTAGCAGCGGGTGAAAAAGGCAGCTTCTTAAAAGCGCCTGACATGTACATGGAAAAACTGGTTGTTGGCCCTGGAGCTAAAGGTGCTATCGACCTAGAAAAGCCACTAAAAGAGAACCTAGAGAACATCGCTAAAGCACTGGGCAAATCTCTAGATACGCTTGTGGTAACCACGCTAGCTAAACCTCGTCACGACCAAGTGATCGCAGAAATGCAAGCGATGGGCGTGCGCGTATTTGCTGTGCCAGACGGTGATGTCGCCGCTTCTATCCTAACATGTATGCCAGACAGCGAAGTGGATGTGATGTACTGCATTGGTGGCGCGCCAGAAGGTGTGGTATCAGCAGCAGTAATTCGCGCACTAGATGGCGACATGCACGGTCGTTTGCTGCCACGTCATGAAGTGAAAGGCGACAACGAAGAGAACCGTAAGCACGGTGAACTGGAACTTGAGCGTTGTGCTGAAATGGGCGTAACTGCAGGTGTGGTTTTAAAGATGGAAGACATGGCGCGCAGCGATAACGTCGTATTCTCGGCAACGGGCATCACTAAAGGTGATCTGCTAGAGGGCATCACTCGCCAAGGCAACATTGCAACCACAGAGACTCTGCTGATTCGTGGCCGCTGTCGTACAATTCGTCGCATCAAGTCGATTCACTACCTTGAGCGCAAAGACCCAGAAGTGATCGGTCACATTCTTTAATAACGACCACCACGTAAACTTTGTTCAAGGCCAGCACTTTAATGCTGGCCTTTTCTTTTTATAACGATGCTGTCAAGTGGCTATAGTAAATGGTTTGCTTTATAAATGCCTTGCCTCATAATAGTAGTGTTCATGAGGTAGGGATAGTATGAAAACAAGCGACAGAATTTTACACACCATTAAGCGCCATGGAGCCGTTACTGCTAAGCAGCTCGCACAAGAGTTTGGCATGACCACCATGGGAGCAAGGCAGCATCTCCAAAGCCTAGAAGATGATGGTATTCTGGCGTTTCATGACGTTAAAGTAAAAGTCGGTCGCCCAACGCGCCACTGGTCTCTAACCCAACAAGGACACAATCAGTTTTCTGATCGTCACGGTGAACTGACCATTCAAGTTATCGATGCCGTTGAGAACCTGTTTGGAAAAGAAGGCCTTGCCAAAGTCGCTGCAGAGCGCGAGCAATCAACTCTTAAGCAGTACCAACAAGCCTTAGTCAATTGTGATGATCTTCTTAGCAAACTCCAAACCCTCACCCAGCTGCGTGAAGATGAAGGCTACATGGCCGAGCTGCACGATGAAGGCGATCACTACGTCTTGATTGAAAACCACTGCCCTATCTGTAAAGCCGCGACACGCTGTCCAAGCTTGTGCCAATCAGAGCTAAATGTGTTTACCGAGCTGCTCAAAAATGACTGCAATATCAGTCGTTCCGAACACATTATTGCGGGTGAGCGTCGCTGTACATACACCGTGATTCCGTTTTAGTGCTGTCGACCGTTACTGTCTCAAATTTGAGAAGAACACAAACTGAACAAAAAATAACCAAATTTCTTTCTTAAGCTTAAGGCATCTCACTCACGATGCATCACTAAGGAAAGAAAGATGGGACATCCTCAACCCGATCTCAAACTGCCCCCTTTCGATGAATTGGTTGAACTTGCTCAGCGAGATCCGAATGCGTTCAACCAACTCAAGCATGACATGTGTGAGCAGATGATTTGCTCTGCTTCTCACATCATGCAAGACAGACTGCGCGCCCAACAGAGCCACATCGACTTAGTGGTCAGCCGCTGCAAAAACCCTCACCAAACCAACGTTGTGTTAATGCGAGAGTTGCGTTGTCAGGTCTGCAAGTTTCAGGAAGCACTTCAGGGCAACAATTCGAACTCAGAGCCACCACAAGCGACCATCATCGCATTTAAACCAAGAAACACCGACTAACCCTTAGGGAACCGATACAAAAAAGGAGGCGATATGCCTCCTTTTTCTTTCTAAATACTTTTTAGCTTAATGCTTCTCTGCAGTTACTGCGGTTCGTCACCGTAATCATTACGACCTTCAGTGCCCTTCAAAAAGCCACACTCAACCAGAATCCATAAGCCACACACCAATGCAGCGACCGTTGCCACCATATGAATTGGCGAAACAGTTTCAGCGGTTGGTGTCGCCATTGGCGATGCTAAACGCCCCAAAACTAAAGGCACATTCAGTAGCAGCCACATGTTTGATTTATTGCGGTCATGCCAGCGTTTTGCCGTGACTGCCAAATCAGGAATCACCAACATCAGTAAGAAGATTGGCAATAAGATGTATGAGTATGCAGGGAACAACACAGAGATACCGGAGGCAAAGCCCGTAATCGCAACGTAGTAAAATACGTTCCAAATCCAGTAGGTTTTACGGCTGATTCTTCCTTGGAAGGAAAACAGTAACTCTTTCATCGACATCTTAAACACACTCTAATTTGGGATGCGGCCAAAATGGGCTGCAAAAATTAATTAATCACTTTTTGAAAACTGTTGATGTCCATATCGCGAATGTTCACTGTCAGACTTCTTACATGGCTTGCTTGCTCTTGCAGCACCACCATTAATGCTCGTGACAATTCTCTTTTCTGCTCATCAGTGCGGCCAGAAAGTAACTCGAAGCTGATATGAATAAAGTCCACACTGTCGTCCTCTTCCCCTACCAACCAATTGTGGCAACGCAGAGAACGAGATTTGACAGAAGGCGCATCAAACAATCCACAGTGTAATGCAACTTGATGGAGATCTTCTAGCAAACCTTGTACATTCACTCGCTCATCCACCGAGTTTGAGTACTCAAGAACTAAATTTGGCATGGTTACTTCCTATTCTTCACGCAATCGTTTGTCCTTTAATATCAATTAACCGTGAAAAATCCGAGGAGTTCACTATTATTCTGTCTGTTGGATCACTGATATCTGTCTATTATCTACTCTGACCAATCGATAAGATCCCATAAAGACATGACCACAATCATGATCTAACGCGTTTTATCTGTTATATTCTTACGAAGATTTTTTACATTAATTGATTAAATACGGAGATATTCCTATGCGTCGTCCTGTAGTGATGGGTAACTGGAAACTTAACGGTAGCAAAGCAATGGTAACTGAGCTGCTAACTGGTCTTAACGCTGAACTTGAAGGCGTTGAAGGTGTAGACGTAGCAGTAGCTCCACCAGCACTTTACATCGATCTAGCTGAGCGTCTTATCGCAGAAGGCGGTAACAAAATCATCCTAGGTGCACAGAACACTGACCTAAACAACAGCGGTGCTTTCACTGGCGACATGTCTCCAGAAATGCTGAAAGACTTCGGTGCTTCTCACATCATCATCGGTCACTCTGAGCGTCGTGAATACCACAACGAATCAGACGAGTTCGTTGCTAAGAAATTCAAATTCCTACAAGAGAACGGCCTGAAGCCAGTTTTCTGTATCGGTGAATCTGAAGCGCAAAACGAAGCAGGCGAAACTGAAGCAGTATGTGCACGTCAAATCAACGCAGTTATCGACGCTTACGGCGTTGAAGCTCTAAACGGCGCAATCATCGCTTACGAACCAATCTGGGCTATCGGTACTGGTAAAGCAGCAACAGCTGAAGATGCACAACGCATCCACGCTTCTATCCGTGCAATGATCGCTGAAAAAGATGCAGCAGTAGCTGAGCAAGTAATCATCCAATACGGTGGTTCTGTTAAGCCAGAAAACGCTGAAGCTTACTTCGCACAACCAGACATCGACGGTGCTCTAGTTGGCGGTGCAGCTCTTAACGCAGCTGGTTTCGCAGCTATCGCTAAAGCAGCAGCTAAAGCAAAAGCTTAATTTAGACTTCTCAGTTTAAATTGAAGAAAGGGTCAACTCAGGTTGGCCTTTTTTATTGCCTGTCATCCAAGCCTAACTTTCTAATATTCAGGCATAAAAAAACCGCTGACAACGCAGCGGCTCTTTACATTTTTAGACCAAGACCGGCTTAGAATAGCTCTTCAGCAACCTTGAATAGGTCTGAACGATCTGGGTTTTTCATGTTTTCGATACAGTCGATGATATCGTGGTGAACAAGCTGCTCCTTCTCGATACCAACACAACGGCCACCGTGACCTTCTTGAAGTAGGTGAACTGCGTAGTTACCCATGCGAGAAGCCAATACACGGTCGAATGCTGTTGGGCGACCACCACGTTGGATATGACCAAGAACCGTTGCACGAGTCTCACGACCCGTCGCCGCTTCGATCTCTTTCGCTAGCTCATTTGCATCCATCATTAGCTCAGTAAGCGCGATGATTGCGTGCTTCTTACCTTTCGCAATACCGTCTTGGATGTTTTGGATAAGCTGCTCTTTATCTAGACCTGTTTCAGGCGTGATGATGTATTCACAACCGCCAGCAATCGCAGACATTAGGGTTAGGTCACCACAGTGACGACCCATGATTTCAACGATAGAGATACGTTGGTGTGAAGATGAAGTATCACGTAGACGGTCAATGTTATCGATAACTGTGTTCAGTGCAGTTAGGTAACCGATTGTGTAGTCAGTACCGGCGATATCGTTATCGATTGTGCCTGGCAGACCGATACATGGGTAACCCATTTCAGTTAGCTTCTTCGCACCCATGTAAGAACCGTCACCACCGACAACAACAAGTGCTTCAATGCCGTGTTTTTTCAGGTTTTCGATACCTTTTTGGCGAACTTCAACTTCTTTGAACTCAGGGAAACGTGCAGAGCCTAAGAAAGTACCACCACGGTTGATCACGTCAGAGACGCTAGAGCGATCTAGCTTCTGGATACGATCTTCAACCAGACCTAGGTAGCCATCGTAAATGCCGTAAACTTCGATACCAGCAGACAACGCTGTACGAACAACACCACGAACTGCTGCGTTCATACCAGGTGCGTCACCGCCACTTGTTAAAACACCGATTTTCTTAATCATGCTCACCCTCAATATTTGGGAATTTATTATTCAATTCTTGCTCTTGCTGATTGTATATCAACAAGATTTTAAATCTATATTTGTGCGCTATGTTACATTTCCTCAACAGGAATACCACTCAAATCGCACAAAATTATGTAACTTTTCTACTTCTGTAGGAGTATTACAGTTTTACTCAATAACTTTGTTGATTCACATCAGAATCAACATTAATTGTTATTGGCTGATTTTTATATCACCAAAGTATTAGTGAATTTTAGTCAATGTAGCCCAAAAATCCCCCACTTACCATTTAGACCAAGTCGAGTCTCTCGCTACCAAGATTGAAACTTTTGTTGCTTCTCTGGGCCAAATACCACCGAATATGGATCTTGGTGGATCAGTACATCAGCATCCGGGAAAACCGACAACAACTTGTCCTCAACTTCATCGGAAATGCGATGCGCTTCAATAAGTGGCATCTCATCTTGCAGCTCTAAATGCAGTTGAATAAAACGCACTGGACCTGAGCGTCGAGTTCTTAATTGATGAACCCCTAAAACCCCTTCAATACTCAACGCAGCTTCCTTAATTTGAGTCAACTCTTCATCGGGTAGTTTTCTATCGAGCAGAGACTGAATCGCCTCCATTGCCATCTGGTAAGCGCTATAAAGAATATAGCCGCCAATTGCTACAGCAAAAATAGGGTCGGCATGGCTAAAGCCAAGCCAGCTCAAGCCTAGAGCCAACATAATGGCAGCATTCATGTAAAGGTCAGATTGATAATGGAGAGAATCTGCTGCGATGGCTTGGCTGCCGGTTTTCTTCACCACGTGTTGTTGGAAACGAACCAGAGCAAAGGTCACAAAGATGGCAAACAAACTCACATAGATACCCAGCTCTGGTGAGTTAAGCTCTTGAGGTCTAAAGAAGCGTTCGACGCCGTTTAAGATAAGGAAACAGGCCGATCCAGAGATAAACATCGCCTGTGCCAACGCCGCCAATGATTCGGCCTTACCATGACCGAAGGTATGTTCCCTATCAGCGGGTTGCAGCGAATAACGCACCACCAAGAGATTGACTAACGAGGCGGCGATATCGAGCAGTGAGTCGACTACCGAGGCCAAGAGACTCACCGAACCTGTCACCCACCAAACGGCAACTTTTACGACCAATAAGAAGGTCGCGACGATAGTGGCTGCCCAAGCCGCAAGTGTCACAAGACGAGCGTATTCTGCTTTCATATTCTGACTATTGTTTGATCTATTGCACAAAGTATAACCTGACAACAACCGATTGAATATGACAGTCAATCACTTAAATTTTTGTAATCGCGATCAAAAAAAGCGACGCATGGTCGCTTCTTTCGTTTTGCTCATCTAACTCACGTGTGGTGTCACGCTCAATGATTAGCTGTCTTTGTTAGCACGCTTTTCCATCTTCTCTACACACTTAGCCATACGCTCTTGTTGCAGTTCAGTAAACTTTGTTTTTTGCTCAGGAGTCAGTACGCTCATCATTTCGTGCTGTTTTTTCAACATAGCAACACGACGCTCAGTCTGTTTCTCCACCATTTGGCTAGCCAGTTCGTTCGCTGCTGCTTCATCGAAGGTATCTGCCAGAACCAATGCTTGAACCTGTTCACGGTGTGCCTTCATCTCAGCCATTTTTTCAGCTTTGTTCGCAGAACGCTTCTCTTTCATCGCCGCTCGGTCTGCTTCGCGCATCTCTTTAAGTTGGTCTTTTTGTGCATCTGTTAGGTCTAGTTGACGCATGATTTTCTTATCGAAGCCACCGCATTTACCGTGCATACCTTTATGGCCACCTTTGTCGCCACCACCATACGCATACGCACTTGCTGTACCAAACACTAGTGGAAGAGCTGCAGCTGCTAGTACAAGTTTCTTAGTCATTTTCATAATCTTTGCCTCAAATTGGTATAATCATTTGTGTGTCTGCGTCTGTTGGTCAGCGCTTGAGTATAGAATAGAAGCTCACACGTAAAGCAACGTGTAGAAAGCGTAAAGAATCGTAAAGAGTGCAAATTGACGAATAGTTAGCAGTTATTATTTAGGTGTAAACAACACAACAAGGTTCTCCCTATGGCAAATATCCTTCTTATTGATGACGACACGGAACTGACCAGTCTGTTAAAAGACATTTTAAGCTTTGAAGGCTTTACAGTAACGGAAGCCAACGATGGCTACGCCGGTCTCGAAGCCATCAATAACGACATCGACCTTGTCTTATTAGATGTGATGATGCCTAAGCTCAATGGGATGGAGACCCTCAAGAAGTTGCGTGAGTCCTGGGAGACCCCTGTATTAATGCTGACAGCGAAAGGTGAAGAGATCGACCGCGTGATTGGACTCGAGCTAGGTGCTGATGACTACCTACCAAAGCCATTCAGTGATCGTGAACTGCTGGCGCGCATTCGTGCCATCTTGCGACGCACTCAATCAAACGGCAGCACAGAGAAAACAACCAGCAGCGACTGTGTCCGCTACCAAGACTTGGCGGTGTATCCAGGCAAGCAAGAAGCTTACTGTAACGAGCAACTGCTGGATCTCACCACCACCGAGTTCGCCTTGTTGAGCCACCTGATTCAAAACCCGGGACAAGTGATCACCAAGGAATCACTCAGTTTAGATGTTCTCGGAAAAAGATTGGCTGCTTTTGACCGAGCTATCGATATGCACATCTCTAACTTGAGAAAGAAAGTTCCAGAACGCCCTGACGGCAAAGCACGCATTAAGACCCTGCGTGGCCGTGGCTACCTATTTGTTGAGGAAGATTAATGCGCTTACCTAAAATCACCAGCTTATATGGACGTATCTTTGCTATTTTTTGGTTCACCATGTTACTGGTGCTTTTATCAGTGCTCTCTCTGCCACACCTAGATCCACGCGTTGCACGAGATGTTCCTGCAGAACACTACGATAAACTCACTCGTATCGCTAAGGCGACCGAAAAGCGCTTCGCAGGTGAAGACAACCTTGGCAAGATTGTTTTTCAGCTTGAGGGACCACCTCGCAGCCGCAAAGATTCTCGCCCACGCATCTACCTGACCGATTTAGATGGCAGTGTCTTAACCACCAAGCGCCACTCTAACTACAAGGTCAAAGCGATCCGCAACTTTGTGACCACCATTGATAACCCAGAAGTACCCAAGCAGAAACTGTATGGTCATTACATGGTGGCAGGCCCGGTTCCAGTGGTATTGGCCAATGAAGACCTGATGATGTACGTCAGTGTTAAATGGAATCAACCACCACCTTTCTTATTAAGACTGTTCGATAAACCACTGCAGCTGCTCCTCGCGGTAATGCTTGCCAGCACCCCGCTGCTATTATGGCTGGCTTGGGCACTCAGCCAGCCAGCTCGACGACTAGAACGCGCCGCTCAACGAGTAGCGAAAGGCGAGTTTGAGGTCGACCCAACCCTTGAAAAAGGGACTTCTGAGTTCCGCCAAGCTGGGGAAAGCTTCAACCAGATGGTCGAGGCCGTTAATCAGATGATCTCTGGGCAACAGCGATTGCTTTCAGACATCTCACATGAACTGCGATCCCCTTTAACACGCCTAAGAATGGCCAATGCACTCGCTATTCGTAAGCAGGGCGAAAGCCAAGAGTTGGAGCGTATTGATACTGAAGCGCAGCGATTGGAGCAGATGATCAGTGAACTGCTGACATTGTCGCGTATGCAGGTTGACAGCCACATCACACGTGAGATTCAGCCACTTTCGAGCCTATGGGAAGAGATCCTAAAAGATGCGGAATTCGAAGCAGAGCAGATGAGCAAAAGCCTCACCTTCTCTGAGATTCCAGAACGTTCGATCTCAGGTAACCCTAAGCTATTGATGAGCGCGCTTGATAACATCATCCGCAATGCCATCTACTATGGTAAAGATAAGGTCGATGTACAGATGAGCGTCAAGCAAGACCAACTGACGATTCAGGTCAATGATAATGGTGATGGCGTCCCAGAGGCGGAGCTTGAATCAATATTCCGACCATTCTATCGAGTATCGACAGCGCGTGATCGAAACTCCGGAGGCACAGGGCTAGGACTAACCATCACTGAAAGTGCGATTCGTCAGCATAGTGGTACCATCACAGCCAGTCGAAGCTCATTGGGTGGATTGCAGGTCGAAATTACTCTGCCGATCATACCTTTGTAATAACCCTACAAAGATCTAGTTGATAATGGATCTCATTATCATTAAGGTAAATCCTCTAATTAAGGAGGATTTATCATGTCACACACCTTTCCAGAACTGCCATACGCTTACGATGCTTTAGAGCCTTACATTGATGCTAAAACAATGGAGGTTCACTACAGCAAGCACCACAGAACCTATTACGATAAGTTCATGGCAGCGATTTCAGGTACCGATTTAGAGACACAGCCTCTCACAGAAATTTTTGCCAGCATCTCTAAGCACTCACCAGCAGTACGTAATAACGGTGGTGGCTACTACAACCACATCCTTTACTGGAACTGCATGTCTAAAGATGGTGGCGGCGAACCGAGTGGTGATCTAGCCAAAGACATTCTTGCAACGTTTGGTGACTTAGAGAGCTTTAAAGATCAGTTCGCTCAAGCCGCTATCAACACCTTTGGCTCGGGCTTCGCTTGGCTTGTCGTTAAAGATGGTGCGCTGAAAATCGTCTCTACGTCTAACCAAGATAACCCTTGGATGGACGCAGTAGATAGCCAAGGTGAGCCAATTCTAGCGCTCGACGTTTGGGAACACGCTTACTACATCAGCTACCAGAACCGCCGCCCTGACTACATCAATGCATGGTGGAATGTCGTGAACTGGGATGCCGTTGCAGAAAACTACGCACAGGCATTAGCAAACAAAGCGTAATCGTTCGGTGGCAACTGTACTCACTCAGCCTGCCACCGTATACTCAAGCTACTTTTTATCTATCTAGTGAACCAGTATGTTTGATATCGCGCTTTACGAACCTGAAATTGCACCTAACACGGGTAACATCATTCGCCTTTGTGCTAACTGTGGTGCCAACCTACACCTGATTGAACCGCTCGGTTTTGATTTAGAAGAGAAAAAGGTACGCCGCGCTGGTTTGGACTACCACGACCTCGCTCGCGTAAAGCGCCACAAGAACCTTGAAGCATTTCTAGAGTATCTAGAGAACGAACGCGAAGGTGAATTCCGCATCTTCGCCTGCACGACAAAAACCACAGGCCATCACGTAGATGCGAAGTTCCAACAAGGTGATGTTCTGATGTTTGGTCCAGAAACGCGTGGCCTACCAGCAGAGTTGATTGAGAGTATGCCGATGGAGCAGCGTATCCGCATTCCAATGATGCCAGACGCTCGCAGCCTGAACCTATCAAATGCGGTTGCGATCATTGCATTTGAAGCGTGGCGACAAATGGGCTTTGAAGGCGCAGTTTAAGTAAGAGCAATCGACTTAGACGACAGTGCTCTCAAGCGACAATAAAAAAGGCTCTCTCCTTTTGTTCTAGTAAAGAATAAAGGAGAGAGCCTTTTTGATGATGAGATAGATACTAGTTCAAACGGTTACGATCGTTGTCGTCGTCTTTCTTCTCAAATTCACCTTCGAAAGTATTGCCACCTTTTGATTGGTCAAATGGGTCGCGGTTGAATGGATCATCTCCAAATGGACTCTGACCAAAGCCAGCATGACCACCGGCGTGGAATCCACCAGATACATTCTTAACGACCATTTTTTCCATCAGCTTTTTTGCGATTGCTGCACGTGGTGCTGGCAGTAGTACCAACATACCTAACGCATCGGTCATAAAACCCGGCGTTAATAGCAGTACACCCGCTACAGCAAGCATCACGCCTTCAAGGATTTGTTGCGCTGGCATCTCACCCTGCTGCAAACGACCCTGAACCGACATTAAAGTCTGGATCCCTTGGCTACGCACCAGAGATGCACCAACAAATGCTGTCACTAATACCAAGGCGATAGTTGGCCACAATCCTAAGAAGCCACCAACTTGAATAAATAAGCCGATCTCAATGATAGGCACAAAGATAAACAGTAATAATAAGATAGGAAACACAAGCCCTCCTTTGTTGTGTTCAGTGTACGTTGAAAGCTCTCACGAACTCAAATTTATCCTGTAAATAAGCGTGTCCCGCCCTCAAAAAATAGTTTGCACAAGATTGACGAAACAAAAGCAAAAAAGGTGATCAACTTACTATTTTTATGCGCTAGGTACAGTATTATGTGCCACATAAGTCAGGACGGATTTATCAGCCTAAAATTCTGGTGAACGGAGTTTCGCGTAAAGAATAGGCTAATAACTAATTATATTATCAGAATAATTCTCTAAGGATCCTGTTATGGCTACCCAATCTAAAGCTCCTGTTGAAGCTCCTCAAGCCACTCGTCTCGAAGAAGATCTATTAGGTCAACGTCATGTTCCGGCAGATGCTTACTACGGCATCCACACTCTACGCGCTATCGAAAACTTTAACATCTCAAGTGTAACTATCTCAGACGTACCTGAGTTCGTGCGCGGTATGGTGATGACTAAGAAGGCTGCGGCTTTAGCAAACAAAGAGTTAGGTGTAATTCCAAGTGAAGTCGCGAAGCACATCATTGCGGCATGTGACCTTATCCTAGATACGGGTAAGTGCATGGACCAATTCCCGTCAGATGTTTTCCAAGGCGGCGCTGGTACTTCTGTAAACATGAACGCAAACGAAGTGGTTGCGAACGTGGCTCTTGAACTTATGGGCAAAGAGAAAGGCCAATACGAGTTCATCAATCCAAATGACCACGTAAACAAGAGTCAATCAACCAACTGTGCATATCCAACAGGCTTCCGTATCTCTGTTTACAACAGCGTACGTAAGCTTATCGATGCTATCGAATACCTGAAAGGCGCATTCGAACTTAAGAGCCAAGAGTTCAACACCGTTCTTAAGATGGGTCGTACTCAACTGCAAGACGCAGTGCCAATGACAGTGGGCCAAGAGTTCCACGCATGGGCGGTAACAATCAACGAAGAGATCAAAAACCTAGAGTACACATCAAAACTTCTTCTAGAAGTAAACCTAGGTGCAACTGCGATCGGTACTGGTCTTAACGCAGCACAAGGCTACCAAGAGCTAGCGGTTAAACACCTTGCTGAAGTAACTGGCCTAGAGGTTTCTCCAGCAGAAGACCTAATCGAAGCAACTTCAGACTGTGGTGCATACGTAATGACCCACGGCGCACTAAAACGCCTAGCAGTTAAACTGTCTAAGATCTGTAACGACCTACGTCTACTTTCTTCTGGTCCACGTGCAGGCCTAAACGAATTGAACCTTCCTGAGCTTCAAGCAGGTTCTTCAATCATGCCAGCTAAAGTAAACCCAGTCGTGCCTGAAGTAGTAAACCAAGTGTGCTTCAAAGTACTAGGTAACGACAACACGGTTTCTTTCGCAGCAGAAGGCGGTCAGCTTCAACTTAACGTGATGGAGCCGGTAATCGCGCAAAGCATGTTTGAGTCTCTAGACATTCTAACCAATGCTTGTGTGAACCTACGTGACAAGTGTGTTGACGGCATCACTGTGAACAAAGAAGTGTGTGAAGCGCACGTGTTTAACTCTATCGGTATCGTAACTTACCTAAACCCATACATTGGCCACCACGAGGGTGACATCGTTGGTAAGATTTGTGCAGAAACTGGTAAGAGCGTCCGCGATGTGGTTCTAGAGCGCGGTCTTCTAACTGAAGAAGAACTTGATGACATTTTCTCAGTTGAAAACTTGATGCGTCCTCAGTATAAAGGCAAACGCTACGAGTAAGTTTAAATGTAGGGCTCCCAACGGAGCCCTTTTTTAGTCTCGAAAACGATTAACCATAAATTTTAAGCGGTTTTATAACGAGACAAATTCTTACAGTGGCTTCTAGCCAAGGTTCTATTATTTGAACACTCAGTGGCGAGTTTTCAGATAATAAAATCTAAAAATGAGGTGTTACTATGATTGCAGTAGAACTATTCGTTGTCCTACTCTTTATCTTTTTAGGGGCCAGAATTGGCGGTATTGGTATCGGTTTTGCCGGCGGTGCGGGTGTTATCGCTCTGTCGCTAATCCTTGGCGTTCCAACCAGTCAATCTTTTATCCCTATCGACGTTATTCTGATCATCATGTCGGTTATCACTGCGATTGCAGCTATGCAAGTCGCAGGCGGTATGGACTGGTTAGTTCAGATTGCAGAAAACTTTTTACGCAAACATCCTGAACGCATAACTTTTTATGCTCCTATCGTGACGTTCTTGATGACATTGATGGCGGGCACGGGTCACACAGCGTTCTCGACGCTACCTGTGATTGCAGAAGTTGCTAAAGGCCAAGGTGTTCGTCCATCTCGTCCACTATCGATTGCGGTTGTCGCGTCTCAGATTGCGATCACAGCTTCTCCAATCTCTGCAGCGGTTGTTGCTTTTGCTGCGATGCTAGCGCCGTTCGGTGTTGATTACCTAACACTGCTAATGGTTTGTATTCCTACAACCTTCATCGCTTGTATGGTTGGTGCTGTTGTTGCGAACTACATGGGCAGCGAACTTAAAGACGATCCTGTATACCAAGAACGTCTAGAGAAAGGTCTAATCAAACTAGCGACAGAAGAGAAGCGTGAAATTCTGCCAACAGCGAAGAAAGCGACATACATCTTCCTAGCGGCGATCGGTTTTGTTGTTTGCTACGCGGCGGCGATCTCTAGCTCTGTAGGTCTGATTGAAAACCCAGCGCTAGGTCGTAATGAAGCGATCATGTCTGTGATGCTAGCAGCAGCGGCGGCGATTGTACTGTTCACGAAAATCGACGCGGCGAAGATCTCTTCAGCACCAACATTCCGCTCTGGTATGACTGCATGTGTATGTGTACTTGGTGTGGCTTGGTTAGGTTCAACGTTTGTAAACGCACACGTTGCAGAGATCAAAGACGTAGCAGGCGCTCTACTATCTGATTACCCTTGGATGCTGGCACTGGTTCTATTCTTTGCTTCTATGCTGCTTTACTCTCAAGGTGCAACCACTGTTGCTCTTATGCCTGCAGCACTGGCAATTGGCGTAGCGCCTCTTACTGCGGTGGCGTCATTTGCAGCAGTAAGTGCACTGTTTGTTCTGCCAACTTACCCAACTCTGCTTGCAGCGGTTGAGATGGATGACACAGGCTCGACTCGTATCGGCAACCTTGTGTTCAACCACCCATTCTTTATCCCGGGTGTGGTGACTATCGCGACAGCAGTTGCGCTAGGTTTTGGCTTCGGTGGCTTGTTCATCTAATCAGAATCGATCTGTTATTTTTAAAAGGAAGCCTCGGCTTCCTTTTTTATTTGCCGCTATCTCTAGTAAGCCCGATATAACGAAAACATTTTTATAATAAAATCGGCAATTTGAAACTTATTAGTCAGCAATAAGGTCTGATTAAGTTAATATCGCTGTTAACTTAATCAAGATGACTTCACTTATGCGCGCATTTCTCATCACGCTGTGTGTTGGACTGCTTAGTTTGTCCCATTCAGCCTATGCTCTCTTTGGCAATAACGACCAAGGACTTGAACTCGACTCAGCCAATAGCTTTGTTCCTGTTGATCAGGCATTCCCTTTTAATTACTACCAGCAAGACGGTAAAGTGCTTATCGACTGGCAAGTAAAAGAGGGCTACTACCTCTATCAACACAGTCTTGATTTTACAGGTCAAAATCTCACTATCGGCCCTGTGGAGATGGAAAACGGGCAACCTTACCAAGATGAGTTTTTTGGCGAGGTAAGCATTTATACGCAACCACTGTTTGTGCAAGTCCCACTGCAGAGCTACCAAGATGGCTCGCAGCTTGTCGTTAAGTACCAGGGCTGTGCTAAAGCTGGTTTCTGTTACCCACCTGAAATTCGCGTCATTGACATC
Source organism: Vibrio sp. D420a (assembly GCF_030248625.1). Lineage (NCBI taxonomy): Bacteria > Pseudomonadati > Pseudomonadota > Gammaproteobacteria > Vibrionales > Vibrionaceae > Vibrio > Vibrio sp. D420a. The sequence goes on from NZ_JAHGAN010000016.1 coordinate 94,204, forward strand.
GAGCCATTCACGCCGTCGGCAGATATCGCGACGAATACAGCCAGTACCTCTGCTAAGGCCGAGGTATCAACACAACCAACTTCAACACCTATCGCAGAAGAGCGCAGCGCGGCGCCAGTTTCAAAAGAAGCAGGCCTTGCTGAACAGCTCGGTGACAGTTGGTGGACACCGCTGCTATTCCTAGCTCTTGGTGTTGGTCTCGCCTTCACGCCATGTGTTCTGCCTATGTACCCGATTCTAACTGGCATTGTGTTAGGTGGCGGTAAGCTAAGCCAAGGCCGTGCTCTGATGCTGTCGTTCATCTATGTACAAGGTATGGCCCTCACCTACACTTTGCTTGGTCTTGTTGTGGCATCTGCGGGTATGCAGTTCCAAGCTGCAATGCAGCACCCTTATGTACTGATTGGCTTGAGTGTTCTATTCGTGGCATTGGCACTGTCGATGTTTGGCGTCTATAACCTACAACTACCAAGCAGTGTTCAGACTTGGCTCAACAACCAAAGCAATAAGCAGCAAGGTGGCAATACCTTAGGCGTGTTTGCGATGGGTGCGATCTCCGGCTTGGTGTGCTCACCATGTACCACAGCTCCGCTATCTGGTGCTCTACTTTACGTGGCACAAAGTGGCGATCTGTTTACAGGTGGTATTGCTCTGTATGCATTGGCCATGGGCATGGGTATCCCACTGATGCTCGTCGCCGTATTCGGCAATAAATTGCTACCGAAAGCCGGCAGCTGGATGGACAAGGTCAAAATCGTATTTGGCTTTATTCTACTAGCAGCGCCTATCTTCCTATTAGAGCGCATTCTTCCTGAGCTTTGGGCAACTGTATTGTGGTCAGCGCTTGGCTTTGTGGCCTTTGGTTGGTTGTATCACAGCAAAAACTCCCTGCCGTTTGGTGGTTGGAAACAGAGCGCAGTCGGCATCATTGCTATGCTTGGGCTATTCGCATCGGCTCAACCGGCTCTGAACTACTGGTTTGCAGAAAAAAGTGTCGAGCAGACTGCTCAAATTGAGTTTGCGCGTATCAATACCATTGAAGAGTTAGAGATCCAGCTTATCGAAGCGAAGAAGTTAGGTAAGCCGGTGATGCTCGATTTCTATGCCGACTGGTGTGTCGCGTGTAAAGAGTTTGAGAAGTACACCTTCCACCAAACCGATGTTGAAAACAAGCTTTCTGGTTTTGTTCTGCTGCAAGCTGATGTGACCAAAAACTTACCTCAAGATATTGAACTGCTTAAACAAATGCAGGTCCTTGGTTTACCAACTATTGAGTTCTGGGACGGTAAGGGTAACCATGTTCCAAATGCTCGTGTTACCGGTTTTATGAACGCTGAAACCTTCTTAAAACACATGCAAAGCCACCAGCTATAACAGCACTGCGTTGATAGAATACAAGCCACGTTTTATTTCTCAAATGAGAACTGAAACGTGGCTTTTACATTTTTATAAAACCTTTCCATACTCGCCTCTCAGCAAAAGTGGATATGCTTCAGACTTTTAGTGCATAAATATTGTCCGCATAGTCAATCGGGTCAATAATAAATGTTAACTAAATTGTTAAAAGTATGAACGTCATGGACTCGACCTATACCATCATCATTGCTGATGACCACCCTCTGTTTCGTAACGCCTTGTTTCAGTCAGTGCATATGGCGATCAGTGGCGCGAACCTTCTAGAAGCGGACTCTCTAGACGCTTTGTTAACACTTCTCAAAAAAGAAGACGAGCCAGATCTGCTGCTGCTCGACCTCAAAATGCCGGGTGCCAATGGCATGTCCGGTTTGATTCAGCTGCGTGCTGAGTACCCTGATTTACCTATTGTTGTTATCTCTGCCAGCGAAGATGCTAGCGTTGTGACTCAGGTGAAGAGCCATGGTGCGTTTGGCTTTATCCCTAAATCGAGTGATATGCGCGAGCTGGTGAGTGCTCTCAACCAAGTGTTGAACGGCGACCCATTCTTCCCAGAAGGCTTGATCACCAATAACGCAGCTTGCAGCGACCTAGCAGAAAAGATTGCAACCCTAACACCACAGCAATACAAGGTATTGGGCATGCTCTCTGATGGTCTACTTAACAAACAAATTGCTTACGAGCTCAATGTTTCTGAAGCAACCATCAAAGCTCATATGACCGCTATCTTCCGCAAACTGGATGTGAAAAACCGTACTCAGGCGGTGATCTTGTTACAGCAGATGGAAACAGAAAGTTAGGCTATTTTCGTAACATCTCACACAGTGATGACTTAAAAGGAATAATAGCCGCTATAATCTAAAGGCTGCAGATTAGCGGCCTCATCCCTCTGTCATTAACTCTGGGAGATTTTCCTTGCTTACTAGTATCATCATTACTCAGTTTGTTGTTCTTTGGGCGGTCATCGACCCAATTGGCTCCGTTCCTGTTTACCTATCACAGACACAGCACCTCACACCAAAACAGCGCCGCGCCGTTGCCCTTAAGGCGATCGCCATCGCAACCGGTGTACTACTCTTTTTCCTTATCGCAGGCCAACTGCTTCTTGAAGCGATGCAGATTCCATTACCCGCTTTCCAAGCTGCCGGCGGATTGGTGCTGCTGTTATTCGCATTAACCATGATTTTTGGTGAGAGCAAACCAGAACAAGAACAGAAAATCTCAGAGGAGGTGTGCAGCAAGCAGCTTTCCGATCTCGCAGTTTACCCACTGGCGATCCCTTCCATCGCCTCACCCGGCGCCATGATGGCGATTGTGATGTTGACGGACAATAACCGCTACTCACTGATTGACCAGAGCATTACCGCAGGGGTTATGGTGTTGGTGCTTGTTATCACCTTGCTGCTGCTACTGGGCGCCACTAAGATTCAGAAGGTGATTGGTAATGTCGGTGCCGCAATCATCAGCCGTGTCATGGGTTTGATTCTAGCGGCGGTTGCGGTTAATAACCTTCTGATGGGTATCAAAGACTTCTACCTATAAGGCTTTCTTGAAAACATTATTTGCTCTCAGCCTCTGTTGGCTGAGGGCAATTCCACTCCCTCATTTCCCCCAAACACTCCTTCAAAGCACCGAATCTGCATCGACAAAATAAAAATCGTCCTCCTTTTGAGTTTTATCTCATCAAAAATCGACATTTCGTTAGACCTTTGGCTAATTTAACAACATTGCAACATCACACTTTTGGGTCAAGGTGCGTTGCAAGCCCAATAAAACAAAGACTTACTACTCTTTTCGCCCCGACTAAAGTTGCACAGATCCCTTGACCTCCCCTTGCTATATTTCAAATCGTAACATTACGTTAACACAAACATTCTACGGAATCGGAAGAAAGGAGAAGGCAATGGCGTTCGAATCAACAGAACATGCTCAAGCCTATTGGAAGGAAAACTTGGGAATTATGGGGACCCTGCTGGCCATCTGGTTTGCAGTGTCTTACGGCGCAGGCATCTTATTTGTCGATGCGCTTAACACCGTACAACTAGGCGGTTTCAAGCTAGGGTTTTGGTTCGCTCAACAAGGGTCGATCTACACCTTTGTCGCCTTAATCTTTGTTTACGTAGTGCGTATGAATGCGCTCGACAAGAAATACAACGTACAGGAAGACTAGAGGTTTAGAACATGGATATTCAAACTTGGACGTTTATTCTCGTCGGCATCACTTTTGCACTCTACATCGGTATTGCTATCTGGGCTCGTGCTGGCTCAACCAGTGAGTTCTACGTTGCAGGCGGTGGTGTACACCCAGTAGCAAACGGCATGGCAACAGCCGCGGACTGGATGTCAGCAGCATCATTCATCTCAATGGCAGGTATCATCTCATTCGTTGGTTACGACGGTGCGGTATATCTAATGGGTTGGACAGGTGGTTATGTACTACTTGCACTCTGTTTAGCACCTTACCTACGTAAGTTCGGTCAGTTTACGGTTCCTGATTTCATCGGTGAACGTTACTACTCGAAAACAGCACGTATGGTAGCGGTATTCTGTGCGATCTTCGTATCATTCACGTACGTTGCAGGCCAAATGCGTGGTGTAGGCGTTGTATTCTCACGTTTCCTAGAGGTTGATATCAACCTAGGTATCATCATCGGTATGGGTATTGTGTTCTTCTACGCAGTACTTGGCGGCATGAAAGGCATCACTTATACGCAGGTAGCTCAATTCTGTGTCCTCATTTTCGCTTTCCTTGTGCCAGCTATCTTTACTTCAATCATGATGACAGGTAACCCGCTTCCACAAATCGGTATGGGTTCAACTATCTCAGGAACGGACGTTTACCTACTCGATAAACTGGATGGGTTGACCGAAGAGCTCGGATTTACCGCCTATACCGAAGGTAATAAGAGCATGGTGGATGTATTCTTCATCTGTGCAGCTCTAATGGTGGGTACAGCGGGTCTACCACACGTAATCATCCGTTTCTTCACGGTACCAAAAGTACGTGATGCACGTATCTCAGCAGGTTGGGCACTACTGTTCATCTCACTACTTTACACAACAGCACCAGGTGTAGCGGCGTTTGCTCGTGTAAACATGATTGAGACAATCAACGGTCCTGACATGCAAGGTGTTCCAGCAGCAGAAGCACCAAGCTGGTACAAAAACTGGGAAAGCACTGGTCTAGTAGGCTGGGAAGATAAGAATGGCGATGGCAAGATGTTCTACTCGGGCGATGAGCGCAACGAGATGAAGATCAACCGTGACATCATCGTACTGGCTTCTCCAGAGCTTGCGAAACTACCAAACTGGGTTGTAGCACTACTGGCAGCCGGTGGCCTTGCAGCTGCACTATCAACAGCAGCAGGTCTACTACTGGTAATCTCAACATCCATCTCGCATGACTTGTTGAAGAAAGGGTTTAGACCAAACATGAGCGACAAGCAGGAATTGTTAGCCGCTCGTCTGGCAGCAATGGTCGCGATTATTGGTGCAGGTTACTTGGGTATTAACCCACCAGGCTTCGTAGCACAGGTAGTAGCGTTTGCATTCGGCTTAGCCGCAGCATCCTTCTTCCCAGCGATTATCCTAGGTATCTTCTACAAGAAGATGAACAAGGAAGGTGCGATTGCAGGTATGTTGGCGGGTATCCTATTCACAGCGTCATACATCATCTACTTCAAGTTCATCAACCCAGCAGCAAGCACGCCAGACAACTGGTGGTTCGGTATCAGCCCAGAGGGCATCGGTACGCTAGGTATGTGTCTGAACTTTGTAGTATCTATCGCAGTGAACAAGGTTACAGCTGAAGTACCACAAGATGTACAAGAGATGGTAGAGAACATCCGTTACCCTAAAGGTGCTGGTGCAGCTCACGACCACTAAGCAACAACTCTCGCAAGAGACTAAAACAAACCAGTGCTTACATTGTAGGGATTAGGCACTGGTTCTCAGAAAGCCGATGCGTCATGTGTCGGCTTTTTCTTTTTGTCCCGCCATTTATAAAAAGAAAGGGTTGTTTTTAACATTTCATTTGATAATAATTATCATTAACATCTAATTAGCGATGGTGAGAGATTAATGCAGCAACAGCAACTTATCTATTCCACTTTTTACAAAGCACAAGACCGTTTTCTCGCTTCCGATGTGGTTGAGGGATATGAGCCATCAACAATCCAAAGCTACATTGACTGCAGTCTAGAGCTTGCGCTTCAGTATGAAAAAGATAGTGAGCATGAAAACATTCTGCTGTGCGAGCTGTTCCTCCGTCAGCTGTTCTTTCACCTAATAGAAGCCATCGAATCACCACAACGCAGCCTGACCTTTCGTCGCGTTTGCCTTGATTTGATCCACACGCCTCTATTTTGTTTAAAGCGCCATTACTACCAACAACCTAACGGTAAACAGAAGTATTTACCGCTCCAACAAACCCTACAACAAGTCCAAGCTCCACTTGGCTAACAAGGATCCAGCATGACCCAAGAATTTCGAATCGAAAAAGACAGCATGGGTGAAGTAAAAGTGCCAGCCAATGCACTTTACCAAGCACAAACCCAGCGCGCCGCTGATAACTTCTCTTTCAGTTCGCACACAATGCCTGCAAGCTTCATTCAAGCGCTCGCTTTCATCAAACAAGCAGCCGCTAACACCAATGCACAATTGGGTCATCTTGAGGGCGATATTGCTCATGCAATTATCGATGCGAGCCAAGAGATCATTGATGGCCAACACCTGGAACAGTTCCCTGTCGATGTCTATCAAACGGGTTCAGGCACCAGCTCGAACATGAATGCCAATGAGGTTATCGCAACGCTGGCTGCACGCGCACTTCAAGGCGATGTCAGCCCAAACGACCATGTAAATATGGGGCAAAGCAGTAACGATGTTGTACCGACAGCAATCCAAGTCAGTGTGGCATTAACAGTAGAGAAGCAGCTACTGCCAGCCCTTGCACACCTGTCAGATGTGTTAGCCACTAAACAGATGCAGGTTGCCGATGTGGTCAAGACAGGTCGTACTCACCTAATGGATGCCATGCCAATCACTCTCGCTCAAGAGTTAGGTGGTTGGAAATTCCAAATTGACCATGCAAAACAAGGCATTGAATCGAGCTTGGAGGCAGTAAAAGCACTCGCTCAGGGCGGAACAGCTGTCGGAACAGGGATCAACGCCGATCCGCGATTTGCAGATGCCTTCGCGCACAACCTGTCTCAAACGACGAAATTGCAATTCAGTTCGAGCGAAAACTTCTTCTTTAATCTCAGCAGCCAAGATGCGATCGTTGCCCTATCTGGACAGCTTAAAACCGCAGCAGTTGCGATCATGAAGATCGCAAACGATCTTCGCTGGATGAACTCTGGCCCACTGGCTGGCCTAGGTGAGATTGAACTGCAGGCGCTTCAACCGGGCTCATCTATCATGCCGGGTAAAGTAAATCCTGTGATTCCAGAAGCAGCAGCAATGGCGGCAGCGCAAGTGATTGGTAACGACACCACCATCACAGTCGCTGGTCAATCTGGCAACTTCCAACTCAATGTGATGCTACCTGTCATTGCACACAATGTGCTTGAGAGCATCGAACTACTGAGCAACAGCTCGGTGGCACTGGCGGATAAAGCCGTAGCTACCTTCACCGTTCGTCAAGATAACCTTGATGAAGCCCTCGCGAAGAATCCGATTCTAGTGACAGCGCTCAACCCAGTTATTGGTTACCTAAAAGCCGCAGACATCGCCAAAAAGGCGTACAAAGAAGGCCTGCCAATCTTAGATGTAGCAGAACGTGAAACCGACATCCCACGTGAAGAGCTGGCGAGCTTATTGAACCCAAGCCAGCTGACGAAGGGCGGGATTGCAGGCTAATCAAGCCCAATAAAAAAGCGAAGCCGGCAGTTGGCTTCGCTTTTGGCCTACTATGATCCAAATGCTAATTAAGCGACACGATTGAGTACTGCTCTTAGCTTGAGTGGCTTAACTGGCTTGGCAATAAAACTGAAACCATGCGCTTTGATCGCCGCTAGCATGTCATCAGTACGATCCGCACTGATAATCACACCTTCGAAACTATCACCCAGTCTCAAGCGACACTGCTGCAGAACTTCGAGGCCGGTGCGCCCATTATCGAGTCGATAATCCGAGAAGATCACATCCGGTTGCCAACTGTCTTCCAGACACTTCAAGCTCTCAACAAGATCCCCCGCAGTTCGCACATCGCACCCCCAGCGACCAATCAGGTTCTCCATGCCGACCAGAATGTCTCGCTCGTTATCCACACACAGGATTTTCAGTTGGGCTATTTCGCTGTTGACGGTCGGTGCCGCCACTTGCGGTGCAGTAACCACCTTCTCAGCTCGTGGCAAGGTAATCGAGAATACGCTGCCTTCATCTGGCCAAGAGCGCATCGAGATTTCATGCCCAAGAACGTGTGCGATCCCTTTTGAAATCGCTAAGCCAAGACCTAAGCCTTGATCTGAACGTACTTGGCTACCACGAGTGAACTCTTCAAAGATCTCTTGCTGTTTATCTTCATCGATACCAGTGCCGTTATCCCATACATCAATACGCACTCGACCATTCACACGCCGTGCACCCAATACAACTTTACCACTTGGGTTATAGCGAAACGCATTGGTCAAAAAGTTCTGAATCACGCGACGCAATAGTTTGGGGTCGGATTGAATAAACAGCGATGATGGCACCATATGGAAATCAATATTCTGTTGCCCTGCCAAAGCACTGAATTCTGCATTCAGGTTGGACAGCACATCATTGATAGCGAAGCTATGGACATTAGTCTCTAGCTTGCCCGACTCTAAACGCGAGATATCCAATAGGTCACCAATCAAGTCCTCTGCCGCACCAAGTGCACTCTCGATATGCGAAGAGAGCTGCTTAACCTCTTGCTCTTTCGCGACTTCTGATAGTGAAGAAGCAAACAAGCGCGCCGCATTCAATGGCTGCATCAAGTCGTGGCTCACCGCCGCCAAGAAACGCGATTTAGATTGTGACTCTTGTTCTGACACTTGAGTGGCTTTCACCAAACGCTGGTTGAGTTTTTCGAGCTCTTGGGTACGCTCGTGAACGCGAGTTTCTAGACTCTCATTGGCGTCTTTCAGCGCCTGCTCCGCTTGTCTAAATACCGTGATATCGGTAAAGCTCATCACGAACCCGCCACTTGGCATCGGGTTGCCTTGCACTTCAATTACGCGGCCATCTGGCCTTACTCGCGAAGAGGTATGGCGGGTGCCTTGTTCAAGGTGAAAGATGCGTCGCTTAACGTGATCCTCTGGATCGCCGGGCCCACATAACCCCTGCTCCGCATTGTGTCGAATCACATCGGCAATTGGTCTACCAACCTGAATCAGTCCGCTAGGGAACACGAACAACTCAAGATAACGCTGGTTCCATGCCACTAAACGTAGCTGTTGGTCGACTACCGCTATGCCTTGACCGATATGTTCAATCGCCCCTTGCAACAAGCCACGACTGAAATCATACAGTTCAGAGGCCTCATCAACGATGGTCGCGACCTCCTCGAGCTGCATATTTCTGCCTTGCAGAGCAGAAGTAAGTACTAACTTAGCAGAGGAGGCACCAAATACACCGGCGAGCACACGTTCAGCATGTCGAATCAAGCTAGCAGGTGATTGTTGATTGGGCAGTAGTGGTCGACCTTGCTGCTGCCAATACGCCTGAAAAGCACTTTTTGCGCGCTTACGTCCCACAAACCGTGAAGCGAGCATCTCTAGCTCAGCAACCGTCACACGGCTCTGGTAAAGACTCATGTTTTCGTTTTCAGGCAAAGGCGCACCAACGAATGCTGCTGATTGTAAGCGCTCACTTAGGCTTGGCCTTGTCGATAGGGATATCACTACATAACAGAGTGTATTCACGGTGATACTAAGCACAATCCCCCAGTTAGAGCTGCTCACATCCCAGTTGACTAACAGGTCGGGTGGCGTGATCAGCCACAACAACAAATTGCTCTCTTGGTCGCCCGCCAGCATGCTGGTTTGGCTCATTAAGGTAATCAGCCAAATAATAGAACCAAACAACAGACCAACATAGACACCTTTACGGTTACCCAAGCGCCAATACATGCCCCCAATCAGGGCTGGCGCAAACTGTGCGATCGCCGCAAACGAGAGAAAGCCTATCGCAGAGAGTGAGTGGATACTATCTAATGCTTGATAGAAGCCCCATGCCCCCAGCAACAACAATAGGATGAGCGCACGACGAATCACCAGCAGCAACCCAGAGAAGTGTCGATGGGTTCTCTGCGTTAGTCGCATCCGGCGCAGCAATAACGGCATCACCAGATCATTGGAGACCATGATCGCCAGTGCAATCGTAGAAACGATCACCATGCCACTCGCGGCCGACGTTCCGCCAAGAAATGCCAGCAAGGCAATGTTATTGGCTCCTTCTGCCATTGGTAGGCTAATCACATAGGTATCGGCAGGCATACCCGTCAAGAGCCCTTGCCCTGCCCACGCAATTGGCAGCACAAACAGCCCCATCAGGATCAAATAAACAGGAAATAGCCAGCGAGCCGTATGCAGGTCTTGAGGTCTTTCATTCTCAACCACCATGGTATGAAACTGCCTTGGCAGACAGACAATCGCCAACATCGTCAGCACAGTATGGATAATAAGAGTGGGAATGTTAGGGGATTCGTAAGTCTGCGCAGCGACTTCAAGCAGATCAATCTTATCGCTACTGGTCGCTAGGTAGATGATAAACAACCCGACAATTAAGAAAGCCACCAGCTTGACGATCGACTCAAACGCGACCGCCATCATCATCCCACGGTGGTGTTCCGTGTTATCGATATGACGGGTACCAAACAACATAGTAAAGATGGCCAAGGCCCCCACCACAAACCAAGAAACGTGGTAATCCTGATAGCCAAAATCTTGCGCCAGACTCGGAGCAACGATATCGAGCCCCATGGTGATGCCACGCAACTGCAGTGCTATGTAAGGCAAAATGCCCACTACAGCGATAATCGTCACCGTGACCGCGAGCCCTTGTGACTTGCCATAACGAGCAGCAATAAAGTCAGCAATCGAGGTGATGTGTTCGCGCTTGGCGATAACAATAAGCCGCGCCAGAATCCGCCAACAGAGTGTAAAAACCAGAATCGGGGCTATGTAGATAGGAAGAAAAGACCAGGGGTTATTACTCGCCTGCCCCACTGTGCCGTAGAAGGTCCACGAGGTACAGTAAACCGCAATTGATAAGCTGTAGATCCATGGTCGCCAGCGTGACAACCAGCGAGTTTGCCGATCTCCATACCAAGCAATTAAAAACAGCACCCCCAGATAGGCGAGTGAGACGGGGATTACGATCCATCCTTGCATTGCGAACCCTTTTCTTCCATAAAAAAACCTCTCCATAAGGGAGAGGTTTCATTTAACTAAGGAAGTGTCAGCAACACAATCAGGTCGATTAATTTCTGTGCTTCAGGCTCTAATTCTCTGCTTTAGCTGTCGCTGCTGCCAATTCGACGTCGACCACGGAGCTGCGCTCGTCCAACTTAATAAACAGAGCTAGCACACCCATTGCCGCCATTACCCAAAAAATGTTCGCGCCCCACAATTCATAGCCCCAACCACTCAGAGTGGTCATCAATGCGATAAACGCACCAAGCGGAATCGCGTTGTAGAGAGCTTGCAGTGCCACCATCTTGTTCTCTTCTTCAGATTGGATGTACTGAATGGCAGCAATGTGCGCCATTGCGAATGTCACACCATGCAGCAACTGCACTAATACCAAGCCGAAGATATCGGTTGTCGATGCCGTAATACCCCAACGTGCAATCACGCCCAGCGCAGCAATAACAAATAGCGTTCGGAGTGCCATACCAGAGAAGAGTCGCTTGCTTAATGCAAATACACCCACTTCAGCCACGACCCCTAAGCTCCACAGATAACCGATGATGGCTTCGGAGTGGCCCGCTTCTTTCCAATAAATCGCGCTGAAACTGTAGTAAGCAGCGTGACTACCTTGCAGCAGTGCCATCAACGCAAGGAACTTCACAACCGAGCGCTCACGCATCAATGCTCCTAACTTTGGACGTACTTGGTGCTGTTCGGATTGCGTCACTGGCATTAGGTTCGGGTTTCTCATTGCCAGTATCAGAGATACAAACACCCCAGCCAATGCCGTATACAAGATCATATCGGTGCCAAACTGCGCCACCAGATAACCAACCACGGTCGAGCCAGCAATAAATGCAACTGAACCCCAAAGTCGTGTGCGACCATAATCCAACACCTTAAGTCGACTGTAGTAGTTCGCCATTGCGTCGGACAACGGAACAACTGGCCCACAACAGAGATTAAATAAGATGGTTGCTAGCAGCATTAATAGGAAGCTACCACCGGTAAAGAAGTGAAACGCGACGAAAATCAGTGCCGCTAAACTCAGCCAGCGCAGAGCAGGCATTAAGTGCTCCGCTTTATGGACACGTGGAGTAATCAAAAGGTTCGCCACACATCGCGTCGCAAAACCCACACCGATCAATACACCAATATCACCTGCCGAAACCCCTTGGTCTTCGAACCATAATGCCCAAAACGGCAGATAGACACCGTAAGCGAAAAAGAAACCGATGAAATACTGAGATATCCATCCATACGGGGAAGGGTTAAACATACATATACCTATATAAACGATTGCAGAGAGGCAGCGGAGATTATGCCTCTACGCAATCATATGAAAAAGGGAATAATTGCTGCTTTGAGTTTCCGTGTTATCAATGACTGTATCGCCGAGGAAAATCGCACGTTTAGACTAAAGTCGTCTGGAGCTTCAGTGAGTTTTTGTCAGACTTAACTTTAGGTTCTTCACTCTATCTGCGACGCTTATGCCTGATAAATTTAATATGCAGCACCCACCCTTCGATAGCTTATCTGAGGCTGAACAATTGACTCTGCGCTCTGCACTCGACGTGGTTTACTATCGTGCTCAAGAAACCATTCTCGAAGCGGATCGCCCAAGTCGTCATCTGCATATTTTAATTAAAGGTGCCGTAGAGGAGCGTGCTAGCCAAGATGGGGAGATTTACGCCCACTATGCAAACGACGATATCTTTGATGTTCGTAGTCAGTTTGAGCCTCACACCAAACACCAATACATCGCACTAGAAGATACCCTCAGCTACCTGCTTCCCACCGATGTATTCCTCGAGCTCTACAATGCAAATGGCCAGTTTGCTGCCTACTTTGATAACAACCTAGCCAAACGTAAAGAGCTCATAGAGGCCGCTAAACAGCAGCAAAACTTGGCTGAATTTATCCTAACCAAAGTCGACGATTCGATTTATCACCCACCTCTGATCCTAGAGCCTAACCAACCTATCAATGAGGTAACAAGAACCCTTAAGGAGCAAGGGCTCGACTCGGCTTTAGTTCGCTTGGCCTATGATGATCTAAAAGCTTTTGGATCATCATGTACCCTACCCTACTCTATCGTCACACGGACCAATTTATTGCATGCTGTGATGCTCGAGGATTACCCCCTTGATGCGCCCGTCGGTGAGATAGCGACCTTCCCTGTTTTGCATGTCAATGATGGTGATTTCCTGTTTAACGCCATGATTAATATGACGCGTAATCGGGTAAAACGCTTGATGGTTTGTGATGGGCAAGAAGCGGTCGGCATGCTCGATATGACACAGATATTGAGTGCCTTCTCGACCCACTCTCATGTACTGACTCTGCGAATTGCCCGCGCCACCAGCATCGAAGAGTTGGCCATGGCCTCCAACAAACAGCGTCAATTGGTTGAGAGCTTAATCAGCAATGGCATTCGAACGCGCTTTATCATGGAACTGATCTCTGCGGTTAACGAGCAGATTATCGAGAAAGCTTTTGAACTGATTTTGCCTCCGGCACTGCAAAACCACTGCAGCCTAATTGTGCTCGGCTCAGAGGGACGAGGAGAACAGATACTCAAAACAGACCAAGACAACGCGCTGATCATTCAAGACGGTTTAGAATGGCATCACTGTGAAGAGGTCATGGCTGAGCTGACTCATACCCTGCAGCAGTTAGGCTACCCGCTCTGCCCGGGCAATGTGATGGTGAATAATCCGAAGTGGGTGCACTCACAACAAGGCTGGAAGGAAACACTGTCCCAATGGGTGAAGAAGGCGACTCCCGATACGGTCATGGACATCGCCATCATGGCAGACGCTCATGCAGTCGCGGGCAATCGAGAGCTACTGCAACCTGTTAAAGATCATTTGAGAGATTTAATGGTGGGACAAGAGCTCATACTCACAGAGTTCTGCCGCCCTGCCTTGAACTTCTCTGTACCGCTATCTCTGTTTGGTAACGTGAAAGCATCTAAATCAGGGTTAGACATAAAACAGGGAGGCATTTTCCCTATCGTTCATGGTGTAAGAGCACTCAGCCTTGAGCACGGCATCAGTGTTAACAACACCTTCGAACGCATCGAAGCGCTAGTGGAAAAGAATGTTCTTGAACGAAGCACTGCAGACAACCTCAGCGAAGCACTCAAACAGTTCTTCAAATGGCGTCTATCACAACGTTTATCGCAGCAGCACAGCAGTAATAAACTCGACGTGAAGCTCATGGAGCGCGCAGACCGAGATCTATTAAGGCACAGTTTGCACGTCGTGAAAAAGTTTAAGCAATGGTTGGGCTATCACTACCAAATTAGGGATTAGATCACCATGAACCGATTAGTACGCTATTACTGGTATCGAAAACTCAAGGGGTCGCCCTATCGGGATCTCTTCACCACCAATTCAGGACAAGAGTTGGTATCGCTCGATTGTGAAACCACCAGCCTAGATCCGAATCAAGCGGAGCTGGTCTCAATTGCAGCGACCAAGATTGTCGGTAACCGCATCATCACAAGTCAGCCATTTGAGGTCAGACTAAGAGCGCCTCAATCTTTAGATTCTAACTCGATAAAAATCCATCGCATTCGCCACCAAGACCTCAAACATGGGGTCGAAGAGAAACAAGCCATCAGCGCACTGCTCGACTTCATCGGTAATCGACCTTTGGTGGGCTATCACATCCGCTATGACAAAAAGATCCTTGATAAAGCGTGTTTAAAACATTTTGGCTTCCCTATGCCTAATCCATTAGTAGAAGTTAGTCAGCTCTATCAAGAAAAGCTCGAAAAACACCTGCCAAATGCTTATTTCGATCTAAGCCTCGATACCATCTGTCGCCAGCTCGATCTGCCACTGCCCACCAATAAACATGATGCATTACAAGACGCTATCTCGGCTGCACTGATATTTGTGCGCCTTCAACATGGTGATCTACCACGCTTCAACTCTTCTTATTCATAAATCAACCCACCTAAATAATTGAAACGATCTAACTCTCAAAAAAACACTTAACTCGCTATTTTTTAAGTGGAAACACGCTTCTCATCCTAAAGTCTAATTGTGGAAATGGCTCTGCTAGCCGACAGTGATAACACAACGACAGTCCACTAACTTGACTTAGAAACTGAACATAAAGGAAGTTGCCAATTCATTAGGAATGTAGGCACAAGGAGAGATGCAATGAGTGAAGCCCACGTTTATCCGGTAAAAGAAAACATCAAAGCAAATACGCACGCGGATAATGACACTTACCTAGCCATGTACCAACAATCTGTTTCTGACCCTGAAGGTTTCTGGGGCGAGCATGGAAAAATCGTAGATTGGATTAAGCCTTTCACCCAAGTGAAAAGCACTTCATTTGACCCAGGCCACATCGACATTCGCTGGTTTGAAGATGGTACACTCAACGTGTCTGCTAACTGTATTGACCGCCACCTTGCTGAGCGCGGTGACGATGTGGCAATCATCTGGGAAGGTGATGACCCAGCGGACGACAAGACGCTAACTTTTAACGAACTTCACAAAGAAGTGTGTGAATTCTCTAACGCACTTAAAGAGCAAGGCGTGCAAAAAGGCGACGTAGTGTGTCTGTACATGCCAATGGTGCCAGAAGCGGCGGTTGCGATGCTTGCTTGTACACGTATCGGTGCAGTCCATACTGTGGTATTTGGTGGCTTCTCACCAGAAGCACTATCAGGCCGTATTATCGATTCTGATTCTAAGGTTGTGATCACCGCTGATGAAGGTGTTCGTGGCGGCCGTGCCGTCCCTCTTAAGAAAAATGTCGATGAAGCTCTGACCAACCCAGAAGTGAAAACCATTCAAAAAGTCATCGTTATGAAACGTACTGGTGGTGATATTGATTGGCACGAGCATCGTGATGTTTGGTGGCATGAAGCAACAGCAAACGTATCTTCAGAGTGCCCACCAGAAGAGATGAAAGCAGAAGACCCTCTATTCATTCTCTACACATCAGGTTCAACAGGTAAACCTAAAGGTGTTCTACACACAACCGGCGGCTACTTAGTTTACGCGGCAATGACGTTCAAGTACGTATTTGATTACCAAGAAGGCGAAACCTTCTGGTGTACAGCGGATGTGGGTTGGATCACTGGTCACACATACCTAATCTACGGCCCACTGGCTAACGGCGCTAAGACAATCCTATTTGAGGGCGTGCCAAACTACCCGAATACTAGCCGTATGAGTGAAGTGGTTGATAAGCACCAAGTAAACATCCTATACACGGCACCAACAGCGATTCGTGCTCTGATGGCGAAAGGTAACGAAGCGGTTGAAGGCACAACACGTAGCAGCCTACGTATTATGGGCTCGGTAGGTGAACCAATTAACCCAGAAGCGTGGGAGTGGTACTACAAAACGATTGGTAACGAGAACTCTCCGATTGTTGATACATGGTGGCAAACCGAAACGGGCGGTATCTTGATCGCTCCTCTACCGGGTGCAACGGATCTAAAACCAGGTTCAGCGACTCGCCCATTCTTTGGCGTTCAACCTGCACTGGTTGACAACATGGGCAACATCATTGAAGGCGCAACCGACGGTAACCTAGTGATTTTAGATTCTTGGCCTGGTCAAATGCGTACTGTTTATGGCGACCATGAGCGCTTCGAGCAGACTTACTTCTCTACCTTCAAAGGTATGTACTTCACCAGTGATGGTGCTCGTCGTGATGAAGACGGCTACTACTGGATCACAGGCCGTGTTGATGACGTACTGAACGTATCTGGCCACCGTATGGGTACGGCAGAAATTGAATCTGCGCTGGTTGCATTCGATAAGATTGCCGAAGCTGCAATTGTGGGTATCCCTCACGATATCAAAGGCCAAGCGATCTACGCTTACATCACCCTGAACGACGGTGAGTTCCCAACAGCGGAGCTGCATAAAGAGGTGAAAGACTGGGTACGTAAAGAGATTGGTCCGATTGCGACACCAGACGTGCTACACTGGACAGACTCTCTACCGAAAACGCGCTCTGGTAAGATCATGCGTCGTATCCTACGTAAGATTGCAACAGGCGATACCGGAAACCTTGGCGACACTTCTACGCTTGCTGACCCAAGTGTGGTTGACAAGCTCATCGCAGAAAAAGCTGAGCTTGCATAAAACTGCGGATAAACAGTCCTAACTTGGGCATGTTTACCTGATATGTTTAAAACACCCCATATGTAAACCGTCACCTGTGTGGCGGTTTTTTTATGCCTGATCTTGATCTCAAATATCCTTCCTTAAATTAAGGCTTCTCCCATTTTTTGTTAACTTGGTAACAATTCCGCACTATCACATTAGGAGATTAGACCAGTAAATTGCTGCGATTTGCGCTGAATTAGCTATAATCTGGTTCTAATTTTTAAAATCGGTCGTTTTAGCTCTAGCAAAACGGCATGATTTGTAAATAAAATGGGACATTCACTCTCGTCGTCACGATAAAGGAAGATAGCCCCACGATGTCTACAAAGTTTCGCATTCTAGTTTTAAATGGCCCAAACCTTAACCTGTTAGGCCTAAGAGAGCCTGCACATTACGGTTCTCAAACACTTGACCAGATAATTGACGGTCTAAAAGAGCAAGCGAAAACTCAGGACGTTGAGCTATCTCACTTACAATCAAATCGTGAGTACGAGCTAATTGAAGCCATTCACGGTGCATTCCAAAATATTGATTTTATTATTATCAATCCAGCAGCGTTTACACACACCAGTGTGGCACTGCGCGATGCACTGCTTGGCGTAGCAATCCCATTTATTGAAGTGCACCTTTCTAATGTTCATGCACGTGAACCATTTAGGCACCACTCTTACCTCTCAGACAAAGCCGAAGGGGTAATTTGTGGCTTGGGTGCACAAGGCTACCAATTTGCTTTGACCGCAGCGATTAACAAGCTTCAGTCAAGGTAACGAACATAACCGAACTAATAGACACCAGCTCCAG
Organism: Vibrio sp. D420a; assembly: GCF_030248625.1. Lineage (NCBI taxonomy): Bacteria > Pseudomonadati > Pseudomonadota > Gammaproteobacteria > Vibrionales > Vibrionaceae > Vibrio > Vibrio sp. D420a. Next base: position 111,944 of record NZ_JAHGAN010000016.1, read on the forward strand.
TCATAGAGCATGGTTAATTAACAAATAAGAGAAAGAAACGATGGATATTCGCAAAATCAAAAAGCTGATCGAATTGGTTGAAGAGTCTGGTATCGCAGAACTAGAAATCTCTGAAGGTGAAGAGTCAGTACGCATCAGCCGTAACGGCACTGCTCCTGCAGCAGCACCAGTTCAATACGCAGCAGCGCCAGCACCTGTAGCAGCTCCAGCTCCTGCAGCAGCTCCAGCTCCTGCGGCGGCTCCAGAAGCAGCTGAAGCTCCAGCGGCAGTTACTGGTCACCAAGTTCTTTCTCCAATGGTTGGTACTTTCTACAGCGCGCCAAGCCCAGATGCAAAACCATTCGTTAAAGTAGGTCAACAAGTTAACGCTGGCGACACTCTATGTATCGTTGAAGCGATGAAGATGATGAACCAAATCGAAGCGGACAAGTCTGGCGTTGTAACTGCAATCCTAGTTGAAGACGGCCAACCAGTTGAGTTCGACCAAGCTCTAGTAATTATCGAATAATAGAGAAGCCTCATTATGTTAGATAAATTAGTAATCGCGAACCGTGGTGAAATTGCACTACGTATTCTGCGAGCATGTAAAGAGCTAGGCATTAAGACGGTAGCTGTTCACTCAACAGCTGACCGTGACCTTAAGCACGTACTGCTTGCAGATGAAACTATTTGTATCGGTCCAGCTCGTGGTATCGATAGCTACCTGAACATCCCTCGCATCATCAGTGCGGCAGAGGTAACAGGCGCTGTTGCTATTCACCCTGGCTACGGCTTCCTATCTGAAAACGCAGACTTTGCTGAGCAAGTTGAGCAAAGCGGTTTCATCTTCGTAGGTCCTAAAGCTGAAACTATCCGCATCATGGGTGATAAAGTTTCTGCAATCACGGCAATGAAGAAAGCAGGCGTACCTTGTGTACCGGGTTCTGACGGCCCACTGAACGACGACGAAGCAACCAACAAAGCTCACGCTAAGCGTATTGGCTACCCAGTAATCATCAAAGCATCTGGTGGCGGCGGTGGTCGTGGTATGCGTGTTGTACGTTCTGAAAAAGAGCTAACTGAAGCGATCGCAATGACACGTGCAGAAGCAAAAGCATGTTTCAACAACGACATGGTTTACATGGAGAAATTCCTAGAAAACCCACGTCACGTTGAAGTACAAGTGATTGCTGACGGTCAAGGCGGTGCTATCCACCTTGGTGAGCGTGACTGTTCTATGCAGCGTCGTCACCAGAAGGTTGTTGAAGAAGCACCAGCACCAGGTATCACTGCAGAAATGCGTAAGTACATTGGTGAACGTTGTACTCGTGCTTGTCTTGAGATTGGCTACCGTGGTGCAGGTACTTTTGAGTTCCTATACGAAAACGGCGAGTTCTACTTCATCGAGATGAACACTCGTATCCAAGTAGAGCACCCAGTAACTGAGATGGTTACCGGTGTTGACCTAATCAAAGAGCAACTACGTGTTGCTGCTGGTCAGCCTCTGTCTTTCACGCAAGATGACATCAAGATCAGCGGTCACGCTATCGAGTGTCGTATCAACGCGGAAGACCCAGATAAGTTCCTACCTTCACCAGGTAAGATCGAGCGTTTCCATGCACCGGGCGGTATGGGTGTACGTTGGGACTCTCACATCTACACGGGCTACACAGTACCACCTCACTACGATTCAATGATTGGTAAGCTGATCACTTACGGTGAGAACCGCGATGTAGCGATCTCTCGTATGAAGAATGCTCTAGGTGAGATGATTGTAGAAGGCATCAAAGTGAACATCCCTCTACAAGAGTCGATCATGAACGACGAGAACTTCCAACACGGTGGTGCAAACATCCACTACCTAGAGAAGAAACTTGGTCTTCAATAATCGGTTCATTTAAGAACATCACGAAATGCCCACCTCGGTGGGCATTTTTATTTATAATAATTTTATTAATACAAGCTACTGAAAAGATAAAGTTAAATAAGTCAAATTTTCATTTTTGTCTCCGGACCATCCTAATATATCTGATCCTTTAATCAAACTTGTCGTAGATCTGTGTGATGTAAAAATCACCTGGAGACAAGACCATGAAATTGATTAGAACTATTGCAATTGCAACCGCACTCAGCGCAGCTCTAGCAGGCTGTCACGACGATGACGACGACTCCACAGCACAGGACGACTCCTATCTTCGAGTATTCCACGCTTCACCTGACGCCCCAAAAGTAAACGTGATTCTCGATGGGCAACCCGCTCTACAAAACGTTGACTATCAACAGTCATCAGGACAAATTTCCGTATCCCCAGGCGACCATACCGTTCAAGTCGACGCTATTCTCGCTGATGGAACCACCACGACCGTCGTTCCCGAAACTAGCCTTGATTTAATGGCAGGGCAAGAGTACAACGTTGTTGCGACAGGGAAAGTAGGTGACAACTCATTTGGGCCACAGATCATTGCGAGGGACTTCATGGTTCCAACCGATGCACGAGTTCAAGTGATGCACTCTGCACCCGATGCGCCCACTGTGGATGTGTTCATCACAGCACCCAATGCTGATCTTACAATAGCAACTCCCTTCGCCAACGACGTTTCGTTTCTAGGCGTCACCGACGCAATGAACGTACCTGCCGATACTTACCAAGTGCGTATCACGGATCCATCTGATCCAACCCAAGTGTTTTTCGATTCCGGCTCGATAGCGGTTCCTGCTGGTGCCGACTGGTTTGTCGCAGCCACCAATAACACCACCGCTGGCGCATCACCGGTAACTTTGCTTGTCGACACTGGTAGCAGCTCGCTGACGGTTCAAGATACAAACAGCGGCGCTGATGTTCGCGTAGTGCACACTATTTCCGATGCCCCTGGCGTCGATGTGTGGGTCAATGGCACAGCACCAGTAAGTGGTTCGCCCCTGTTTAACCTAATGTATAAAGACAAAACAGATTATCTAGCACTTGATGCTGCATCGACAGACTTTGCAGTAGCTGTTAACGGCAGCAGCCCTGTCAGTATCGTCAGTGCCCTTGGGCTAACTGCTTCACTTGCAGCGAATACAACCTACACTGCCCTAGCTATCGGCAACCTGAGTGATGGACTGAGCAATGATGAGCTTTACGTCGTTGAAGATGATGTTAGAAGAATCGCGACAGAAGCCAAACTGCGAGCGATTCACGCCTCTACGTTGGCAGGCATTGTCGACATTTATGTGAGTGTTGACGCGACTCCAAGTTCTGACGATGTGATTCTAGAAGATATCCCTTACAAAGGAGATAGCGGCTTACTGCCCGTGATGCCTGGCACGGTATACATCATGATCACGCCAGCCAATACCCCTAGCACCATCGCTATTGGGCCAGTAATGCTCGACCTCACTGGCGGTTCAATCACAACGCTTGTTGCGATTGACGACCCTGTCGCACCCACCAGCGTATCAGCAATCAGTTTAGACGACTAATGACCATTTCAACTATCTGCTAGCCTAGTGTTCATCGCGAACACTGGGTTTACTTATATCTGGAACGGCAGTTTTAATTGAGGGTAATCGCTCATTAAATCTGCTAAACTCTGCGCCCAATTCATTTTCAACCATTGTTAAGAGCACATACCCATGCCTTGGATTCAAATCAAGCTTAATGCGACCAACGAAAATGCCGAACAGATCGGCGACATGTTGATGGAAGAGACTGGTGCTCTTTCTGTCACTTTCCTTGATGCACAAGATACCCCTGTATTTGAGCCTCTGCCGGGTGAGACGCGACTTTGGGGTGATACGGATATCCTAGCTCTATACGACGCTGAAATTGATACCAGCGCCGTTCTAGCACAAATCAAAGCGAGCAACATGTTCCCTGCGGATTTCGCTCACAAAGTTGAGCAAATTGAGGACAAAGACTGGGAACGTGAATGGATGGATAACTTCCACCCAATGAAGTTCGGTGAGCGCCTATGGATCTGCCCAAGCTGGCGAGATATCCCAGAGCCGGACGCGGTAAATGTAATGCTTGACCCAGGTCTAGCGTTTGGTACTGGTACCCACCCAACAACAGCACTTTGTTTAGAGTGGTTAGAAGGTCTAGATCTGTCAGGTAAGACAGTGATCGACTTCGGTTGTGGCTCTGGCATCCTAGCGATCGCAGCGATCAAACTCGGTGCAGAAAAAGTTATCGGGATCGACATTGATCCTCAAGCTCTACTGGCATCAAAAGACAATGCTGAGCGCAATGGCGTTGCTGACCAATTAGAAGTGTTCCTTCCTCAAGATCAGCCAGAAGGCCTGATTGCCGATGTTGTCGTTGCTAACATCCTTGCCGGTCCACTACGTGAACTTTCAGGCATCATTAAGGGTCTAGTAAAAGAAGACGGCGTATTAGCAATGTCGGGTGTTTTAGATACACAAGCAGAAGACGTTGCGACTTATTATCGTGATGAGCTTCACATTGATCCGATTGTTGAACAGCAAGAGTGGTGTCGAATCTCTGGTCGCAAGCAAGGCTAGACAAGACTTTGAGCGCTAATTGACTGAATTTTATGCAAATTACAAAAACAAATTGTAAATGCTCAAATATTAGTCTTTTCACGCAGCAAAAAAATGCGTAAAATGCGCGCCCTTGCTGGTACAGAACTGTGATGACGTTTTGAAAATCGGAAATTATCAACTTAAGAACAATCTAATCGTCGCCCCAATGGCTGGCGTAACGGATAGACCATTCCGTGAGTTGTGTCTTCGCTATGGAGCGGGGATGGCAGTCAGTGAAATGATGTCCTCCAATCCTAAGGTTTGGAAAACGTCGAAGTCTCAGCAGCGTATGGTACATGAAGGCGAATCGGGCATTCGATCAGTACAAATCGCTGGTGCAGATCCACAGCTTATGGCCGAGGCTGCGCAATTCAACGTTGAGAACGGTGCTCAAATCATCGATATCAACATGGGTTGCCCAGCAAAAAAAGTGAATAAGAAGCTTGCGGGCTCCGCACTACTGCAATATCCGGATCTTATTGAAGAGATCTTGAAGGCTGTAGTAGATGCGGTTGACGTTCCAGTGACGTTGAAAACTCGCACAGGCTGGGACACGGACAATAGAAACTGTGTCCAAATCGCTAAAATAGCCGAAAACTGCGGCATTCAAGCGCTTGCCCTTCACGGGAGAACTCGCGCTTGTATGTACAAAGGTGAGGCCGAATACAAACACATTAAAGCGGCGAAACAAGCTGTCTCTATACCGGTTATCGCTAACGGTGATATCGATAGTCCGGAGAAAGCGAAGTTTGTACTGGAGTACACCGGTGCTGACGCTTTAATGATTGGCCGTCCTGCCCAAGGACGTCCTTGGATTTTCCAGGAAATCCACCACTATTTGGAAAACGGCACCACGATGGACCCACTCCCAACTACGGAAGTGAAGGACATCATGCTTGGTCATGTTCACGCTCTGCATGAGTTTTATGGAGAGTTTTTAGGTCCGCGCATTGCTCGTAAGCATGTGGGTTGGTACCTAAAAGAACACGAACAAGCGAGTGAGTTTCGCCGTACCTTCAACGCACTCGAAGCAGGTGATCTGCAGCTTGAGGCGCTAGAAGGTTATTTTGATAACGTTGCACCATAATTACGAGAAGAGCTAGACCGAATATGTTCGAACAAAATCTGACTTCAGAAGCATTGACAGTGACTACAGTTACATCACAAGACCAAATCACGCAGAAACCACTACGTGATTCAGTGAAAGCATCATTGAAAAACTACCTTGCTCAATTAAACGGTCAAGAAGTCAGCGAGTTATACGAACTAGTATTAGCTGAAGTTGAACAGCCACTACTAGACACCATCATGCAGTACACTCGCGGTAACCAAACTCGCGCAGCAACTATGATGGGTATCAACCGCGGTACTCTTCGCAAGAAACTTAAAAAATACGGCATGAACTAATCATTCTGACGTATAGAAATTTAAAGCCCAACTTACTGAGTAAGTTGGGCTTTTTTTATCTCTAAGCTCAGTCGTTGCAACAGCTGCCTTTCTGGGTATTCTCAGAATCCAGTGCCGCCAGAATTGAGCAGTGACTCGCATCATCATCCACATGCCCACAGCACGCATCATTGATTTTTTTCAGGGCAATTCGAATACGGCTCAGCTCGGCGATTTTCTCATCAATCATCGTCAATTTAGCACTGGTAATCGACTTCACCTCCGCGCAGCTATGCTGGGTTGCCTCCAAGCGAATATCGAGTAATTCTTTAATCTCTTCCAAGCTCAGGCCCAACGCCTTTGATTTTAGGATGAAGGTCACCTGCTTTTGGTTATTTTCGTCATACAGTCGATAGCCCGACTCACTGCGACTCGCCGGAGCAATAAGGTGATTTTTCTCGTAGAACCGTAGCGTATCCGCTGTTACACCACAGCGTTTCGCTAATTCTCCTATCTGAAACATAGTTTTTCCTGATTTTTCATTACTGCCACAATTAACCTTTTCGTTACTTTTCAGGCTCAAATGGCAATTTTCATAATTATTTTTGAGATGCCAAACGATTGCGCGAGCTTTTTTGTAATAAATTAGTTAGAATGTGCGCCATCAAATTTGGAGACTGTTACTTTCTTAGGTATTAAACATAAGAAGAAACGGAATCTCAAAGGTCTTTACCAAAACTGGCCAATATTTTATCTCTTGCTCTGTTGTACGTTAAACAGAGTGGAGAAGATAGAAACAAGTTCTTTTTTGGCAAATATCTTTATTTTAACTCCATGAATTTGAGGAAGATGGAAGCATGAATAACGCTCGTCCAATTCGCCGCGCCCTAATCAGCGTATCAGACAAAACTGGTATCGTTGAATTTGCACAAGCCCTTGCTAACCGTGGTGTCGATATTCTATCGACTGGTGGCACTGCTCGCCTGCTTGCTGAGAAAGGCATCTCTGTAACAGAAGTATCAGACTACACAGGCTTCCCAGAAATGATGGACGGCCGCGTTAAGACTCTGCATCCAAAAGTTCATGGTGGCGTTCTAGGTCGTCGTGGCCAAGATGATGAAGTGATGGAAACTCACGGCATCAATCCTATCGATATGGTTGTTGTTAACCTATACCCATTCGCAGAAACCGTTGCTAAAGAAGGTTGTACCCTTGCTGACGCTGTTGAGAACATCGACATCGGTGGTCCAACAATGGTTCGCTCTGCAGCGAAAAACCACAAAGACGTAACTATCGTTGTGAACGCTCACGACTACGATCGCGTTATCGCTGAAATGGACGCGAACGAGAAGTCTCTAACACTAGAAACTCGTTTCGACCTGGCTATCGCAGCATTCGAGCACACAGCTTCTTACGACGGCATGATCGCTAACTACTTCGGCACTATGGTCCCATCTTACGGTGAGAACAAGGAAGGTGACGAAGAGAGCAAATTCCCTCGCACGTTCAACCAACAGTTCGAGAAAAAGCAAGATATGCGCTACGGTGAGAACAGCCACCAAGCAGCTGCATTCTACGTTGAAGCAAACCCTGAAGAAGCGTCTGTTTCTACTGCTCGCCAAATCCAAGGTAAAGCCCTTTCTTACAATAACATCGCTGACACTGATGCAGCACTTGAGTGTGTGAAAGAGTTCGACGAGCCAGCATGTGTGATTGTTAAGCACGCTAACCCATGTGGTGTAGCACTAGGTAAAGACATCCTAGAAGCTTACGACCGTGCATTCAAAACAGACCCAACGTCTGCATTTGGCGGCATCATCGCATTCAACCGTGAACTAGACGCAGCAACAGCAACGGCTATCACTGAGCGCCAATTCGTTGAAGTTATCATTGCACCATCTGTATCTGCTGAAGCAGTAGAAATCGTAGCGGCTAAGAAAAACCTTCGCCTACTTGAGTGTGGTGAGTGGACAACTAAGACAACTGGCTTTGACGTGAAACGCGTTAACGGTGGCCTACTGGTTCAAGACCGCGACCAAGGCATGGTATCTGAAGATGACCTTAAAGTGGTTTCTAAGCGCCAACCTACAGAAGAAGAGCTAAAAGATGCCCTATTCTGCTGGAAAGTAGCGAAGTACGTGAAATCTAACGCGATCGTTTACTCGAAAGGCGACATGACTATCGGTGTAGGCGCAGGCCAAATGAGCCGCGTTTACTCTGCGAAAATCGCAGGCATCAAAGCTGCAGACGAAGGTCTACAGGTTGAAGGTTGTGTGATGGCATCAGATGCGTTCTTCCCATTCCGTGACGGTATCGACGCGGCTGCAGAAGCGGGCATCAAGTGTGTTATCCAACCAGGCGGCTCAATGCGTGATGACGAAGTTATCGCTGCAGCAGACGAGCACGGCATGGCGATGATCTTTACGGGCATGCGTCACTTCCGCCACTAATTCTCTTGTCATCATTGGGGCGGTAACTGCGTTGACTACGTTCGCTTACCCTAATCACATAGCGAGCTATGCTCATAGGGATAAGCTCACTTGTCGCCTTGTTAGCGCTCCCACTGATTTAAAGAGACCTCGAATAGTTGAATGGCATAAGTACCAACTACTTTGAGCAAGACTTAACTTAAATTTCTCAAAACCGTCATTCCGTATAGCGAGGAACGAGCGTAATACGGAATCTCTTGGTTTAAAACGTTAAACAGATTCCCGACAGTTTCGTTCCTCAACTTCGAGAATGACGATTTTTGATTGAAGGATTAAAACATGAATGTATTGATCATCGGTGCCGGCGGTCGTGAGCACGCACTTGGTTGGAAAGCAGCACAAAACCCAAACGTTGAAACAGTATTCGTTGCTCCAGGTAACGCAGGTACTGCACTTGAGCCAAAACTAGAAAACGTAAACATCGGCGTTGAAGACATCGCTGGTTTAGTGGCGTTTGCTCAAGAGAAAAAAATCGAACTGACTATCGTTGGTCCAGAAGCACCACTCGTCATTGGTGTGGTTGACGCGTTCCGCGAAGTGGGCCTGCCTATCTTTGGTCCAACTCAAGCGGCAGCACAGCTGGAAGGCTCTAAAGCATTCACTAAAGACTTCCTAGCTCGTCACGACATCCCAACCGGTTCTTACGCAAACTTCACTGAGATTGAGCCAGCTATCGCTTATGTTCGTGAGCAAGGCGCGCCAATCGTAGTAAAAGCTGACGGCCTTGCGGCTGGTAAAGGCGTTATCGTTGCGATGACTCTGGAAGAAGCTGAAGACGCAATCAAAGACATGCTAGCAGGCAACGCATTTGGTGAAGCTGGCAGCCGCGTGGTTATTGAAGAGTTCCTTGAAGGCGAAGAAGCGAGCTTCATCGTGATGGTTGACGGCGCTAGCGTTCTGCCTATGGCCACCAGCCAAGACCACAAACGCGTTGGCGACAAAGACACAGGCCCTAACACAGGCGGTATGGGTGCTTACTCTCCAGCTCCAGTGGTAACGCCAGAAATCCACAACCGTATCCTTGAAGAAGTTATCTACCCAACGGTACGTGGTATGGACGCAGAAGGCGCGCCTTACACAGGTTTCCTATATGCAGGTCTGATGATCGCAGCTGACGGCACACCGAAAGTTATCGAGTACAACTGCCGATTCGGCGATCCAGAAACGCAACCTATCATGATGCGTATGGAGTCAGACCTTGTTGAGCTTTGCCTAATGGCTATCGACGAGAAGCTGGACCAAGCAGAATCTAAGTGGGACCCACGCGCTTCAATTGGTGTTGTTCTTGCGGCTGGCGGCTACCCTGCTGACTATGCAAAAGGTGACGTGATTTCACTGCCTACAGGCGATGTTGAAGGCCAAAAAATCTTCCATGCTGGTACAGCGAATAACGAAGCTGGCGAAGTTGTGACGAATGGCGGCCGTGTTCTATGTGCGACTGCTCTTGGTAATAGCGTTTCTGAGGCTCAGGAGCGTGCGTACGCGCTAACTAAGCAAGTTAGCTGGAATGGTATGTTCCACCGTAATGACATCGGTTACCGTGCGATTGAGCGCGAGCAGAAGTAATCATTGTTGATGATTGCAGATACTAAAAAGGCGCGTCATGCGCCTTTTTTAACTTTTGAACGTAATTTGCAGCCTTCAGAGTATTTGGCCTACCATGATCCTTTTACTCAAAATGCTGCTCAGCAATGATATTTCTACTGCTCTTTCAACAGCGCAGGGCGCGTAATACAGTCATGGCTGTCTTCCGCTAGCATCAGTAACTCCTCAACCGATACACTGCCCTTACCGAGCGATACATCGCCCAATACTGCCGCATAGCTGTCTACCGTCGCTAAGCGATTAATCACGAAGCTTGGCAATGTTTGGTTGAATTCAAATTCAGTGAATTCGTCACCGTCACAGCTCTCGAACGAGCGGCCATTCCAGTAGCCTTGCAGCAACTCTAAACCCTCACCGTTTTGTTTGTCGGTAGCTGTTAAGACACTAGTCGCCTCTTTTTTGTAGCGCTCTAACTGCTCAGCTTGAATCGGTAAGATTTTTCCATCGATACGATGCTGTTGATAAACAGCGTCACCCGACGCATTAAAACGCACGTGGACACGGTATGGCACGAGTTTGCCATTAGAGTCGCGCTGTTCACCTTCACGGATAAACTCACGCAGGATGCCATCAGACCAAGCGTAATCGGTTTTGTACCAGCCATAATCGCCTACAGTAACGTAATCGGCTGAACTGTGTGGCTGTGTAAGCTTATTCGTGACCCAGTAAAAGCTGGTTGCGTCACCCATAACCTGACCACCGGTGTAGGTTTCAAATTGTTCGAGATTTTGTGTCGGACTGGATGAGGAACATCCAACGAGAAGTGCTGAGAAGAGAGAAACGAGAAGAAATGTTTTTTTCATAAAACCTGTACCGAGGTGGAATACGACTACCTCGGTACAGTTTAGATTATTTCACTGAATCTTTCAGTGCTTTACCTGCAACAAATGCTGGAACATTTGCAGCAGCGATTTGAATCTCATCACCAGTTTTTGGGTTACGACCAGTGCGAGCTGCACGGTGGTTTACTTTGAAAGTACCAAAACCAATTAGCTGAACTTGATCGCCATCTTTAAGAGCATCAGTTACTCCACCAAGAGTCGCTTCTAGCGCAGCTTTCGCTTGAGCTTTAGAAAGGTCCGCTTTTTCAGCAATAAAGTCGATTAATTGGGTCTTGTTCATTTTAGGTTTCCCTTCTTTGTATTTTTAAATTCAATTCACTCTAAAACATAAATGCCCCATCTGGCAAAGGTTTGTCGACGATCTTTGACTCTAATGCCGTAGTTTTAGCCATAATATGAGTAATAACTCACAATTTGTTACTCAAATTCCCTTCCAAGCCCTTGTTTAAAGGGGGCTGAGACTAAAATTAATGATGACCAAAGCATCAATTTTTTTCTATAATCCAGCTTGAATCGCTGACAAAGCGTACAATCTATCATTAAGGGCAAACATGCTGCTGCTAACTATCTACGTCTCCATTGCGATTGGAGTTTCTTTTATCTGTTCTGTTTTGGAAGCTGTGTTACTGAGTATCAGTCCGAGCTACATCGCTCAACTCAAGCAACAAGGCCACCCTGCAGCTGAGTCGCTCGACAAACTGAAAACAGACATTGATAGACCACTTGCTTCTATCCTAACGCTCAACACCATCGCGCATACTATCGGTGCCGCGACAGCGGGTGCGCAGGCGGCAGTTGTATTTGGTAGCCAGTGGTTGGGTGTTTTCTCTGCCGTACTTACGTTAGGCATTCTAGTGCTATCAGAAATCGTTCCTAAGACCATTGGTGCAACTTACTGGCGTCAGCTTGCGCCTGCATCTTCAAGAGTTTTACGTTGGATGGTGTTCTTCCTTACACCTTTTGTATGGTTCTCTGAGCAGATTACTAAGCGTCTAGCACGTGGCCACGAAGCGCCAAAAATGCGCGACGAGTTATCTGCAATGGCGATCTTAGCAAAAGAGAGCGGTGAGTTTGCAGAAGGTGAATCAAAGATCCTGAGCAACCTATTAGGCATTCAAGATGTCCCTGTGACTCAGGTAATGACTCCTCGTCCTGTCGTATTTCGTGTTGATGCCGAGATGACGATTAATGAGTTTCTGTCTGAGCACAAAGAGACGCCATTCTCTCGCCCACTGGTTTACAGCGAGCAGAGTGACAACATCATTGGCTTCGTACACCGTCTAGAGCTGTTCAAACTACAACAAGCAGGCAGCGGTGAGAAATCACTGGGTGATGTAACACGACCAATTCACGTGTTGCTCAACAACCTAGTATTACCAAAAGCCTTTGACCAGATGATGGCTAAGCGTCTTCAACTGGCAATGGTGGTCGATGAGTACGGCACCATCCAAGGTATTATTACCCTTGAAGACATCTTTGAGCACTTAGTAGGCCAAGAGATTGTCGATGAAGCTGACAAGAACACTGACATGCAAGAACTGGCGTTTCAACGTTGGGAAAACTGGAAAGAGACCCACGGCGTAATCGAAAGCCGCGATGACGAGCATGAAGAAGAGCTCGAAGAGAAAGAAGAACCAGAGACCGAGGAAAAAACTGAAGCCGAAGCTGAGGTTCAACAAGACTCTGAAGTTTCTTCAGCAGATAAGAAAGCGTAATCAAACGCATACAATAAAGGCTCCCGAGGGAGCCTTTATCTTTACTATTCAATCGTAAGCTTAGATAGCAACGCCAATATTGCTGACCGGCTCTTCACGTAATTCATGACGTAAATCTTTAATCAGTTCAATATCACGCTCTGTGGTTTCACGTAGAGGACGGAAGATAGCCCACTGAACGTCCCACTCTTCACATACTGCTTCGTTCTCTTTTTGATTCTGGTTAGTCACTTCGTCTGCACCCTGAGCAAACTCAAGATCCGCGACCGTCTTAACCGACTGTTGGCTAACCTTAATCACCGCTTCAAATAAGTGTTCACGGTCCAACAAACCATGCAGCAGTGTAGCAAGACCTTGGCACGCATCCATTGCAGGGTATACACCATAGAAGTCGAAATCTTCTGCACTCGGGAATAGCTCTTCAATTTTCTCTAGTTGACGCTCAAAGTTCACCTTCGCGGTTTTTACCGTTAGGATTTCCCAGACACTGTCTAACACATCACGGTAGATTCGTGCTTCGGCAAATTCTGTATTCTCACAAAACATGGCATAGTTAGGGTACATACGCTCACACAGACACGCCATGAAAGTAATTTGTTGCCAAGGTTCTAGTTTTTCAAGACGAACCTGAAGTGGATTCTGTAGCATAGTTACTCAATAGTTGCAGAAAAAGACAGCGAAAGTGTACTTGATAAACCTTAGGGAAAAAAGGTAAGCCGATGAACAATTTCACCAATAAACTCTATATTCTCACCGAGCACGACGAGACCTATCAACAACTGGTCCTTGAACACGCCTTACCCGACCTAGAAATCACCGAAAACGCCGCGGAGGCTGACATTGTACTCGCGGCTCCACCTATAGTTGCTCAACGTCTGAACGAGTTCACCAAGCTGGATTGGCTGCAAAGCACATATGCGGGTATCAACGCGCTAGCTAGCCCTGAGCTTCGTCAGGATTACACACTCACCAACGTCAGAGGCATCTTTGGGTCACTCATTGCTGAGTATGTCATGGGATACAGCATCAGCCACTACCGCCACTTTCAACACTACCACCAGCAGCAAGCTCAAAAGCAATGGCAGCCACAGCTTTATCAATCACTCAGCGGACGTACCATGGTGATCCTTGGTACAGGTTCAATTGGCAGTCACCTCGCCAAGGTGGCGCAAGCCTTCGGTATTCAAGCGATAGGGGTTAACCGCACTGGCATACCACCACGTCAAACTTCATTTGATAGCACTTACCACATCAACGAAGCACACGTCGCTCTCAAACAAGCGGATATCATCGTCAATACCCTGCCCTCGACGCCACAAACCAACAAGCTGCTTGATGGTAAATTGCTCAGTCATTGCCAAGGTGCATTACTCTTTAATGTAGGCCGAGGCAGTACACTCGATGAAGCAGGCCTTCTGTTAGCACTTAAAAACCGCTGGATCGAACACGCCTTCCTAGATGTATTTGAAAGCGAGCCTCTAGCAAAAGAGCACCCTTTCTGGGGGCTGCCTCAAATCACTATCACGCCCCATATTGCGGCTCTTAGTGAACCGCGACAGGTTGTCGAGATATTTGCTAACAACTACCAGTCTTGGCGCGATGGCTTTCAGCTCAAATACCAAATCGATTTCGACAAAGGGTACTAGCGGTTTACTTCACTTGTGGCGCTGCAATTGGGTACTCTTCAAACATCTGCTGCACCTGATCTTGAACGAATTCATTTCGCTCTTCAGAGTCCATGGTTTCAGTTAGCTGTCTTTGAGAGACGGAGCGCCACACCACGTCGTTAGTTTGTGTATCAATCAAGTTCACACTGAGCTTGCCGTATTTCTTCTCTTTGACTCGAGTTGGCGTACTAACGCCAGCACCATAGCGGCTATTAATACTGCCCGTGCCAAAGCCAAAACTAAAGGTTGGCCCATCAGCTAGCAACTCAGACGCCTCTAAAATCTCATAGTAGACCGTCAACTGACCATCGGATTCGGATAGGCGCATACCTCTCAAAGCCATCTCTTTGTCGACCGCTTTCTTAATTCGGGCGCCATCTAAGGTCACTGGCGTATTGGGATCCTCATGATACTGATAGGTAGAAAAACCACTAAAATCGACCGAGGAGTCGTAATCGGTCGCCACGTCCGAAGCACAACCAGAAACCAGCATTGCACTCAATAACCAAGCAAAACCCACTCTCAACATACTCAACTCCTTCGAATTTCCACGTTATGTAGATCATAGTCGAAAATTATCGGGGCACCTGTGAAACTCCGAGAAACAAAAAAGCCCCTCACTGCAATAGTGAGGGGCTTTGGCGAAAATCCTATTTTAAGCGTTACTTGTGGTAAGGCTTAGACAGTTCATGTACCGCTTCTACGAACACGCCTGCATTTTCTGGCGGCACGTCTAGGTGGATACCGTGACCAAGGTTAAATACGTGGCCAGTACCCGCGTCACCGAAGCCTTCAAGAATCGTAGAGACTTCTTCACGGATACGCTCTGGAGAAGCATAAAGCATAGAAGGATCCATGTTACCTTGCAGTGCAACCTTATCACCCACGCGCTTAACCGCATCTTGAATGTTGATAGTCCAGTCTAGACCAACTGCGTCACAGCCCGTCGCTGCGATCTGCTCTAGCCACATGCCGCCGTTCTTAGTGAATAGCGTCACTGGTACGCGACGACCGTCGTTTTCACGGATAAGACCATCAACAATCTTATGCATGTATTGTAGTGAGAATAGGTTGTAATCACGAGGAGTCAGTACACCACCCCAAGTATCAAATACCATAACTGATTGAGCACCCGCTTTGATTTGCGCGTTTAGGTATTCGATAACGCTGTCTGCTAGCTTGTCTAGAAGCAGGTGCAGAGTTTGAGGTTCTGCGTACATCATCTTCTTGATCTTAGTGAACGCTTTCGAGCTGCCACCTTCAACCATGTAAGTCGCTAGTGTCCACGGGCTACCAGAGAAACCGATCAGTGGAACATCACCATTTAGATCTTTGCGGATCTGGCGTACTGCATTCATTACGTATTGCAGTTCACCTTCTGGATCTGGCAGGCCAATTTTCTCTACGTCTGCTTTACAAGTAATTGGCTTATCAAATACCGGACCTTCACCCGCAGCAAAGCGCAGCTCAAGACCCATCGCATCAGGAATCGTCAAAATATCTGAGAACAAGATTGCTGCATCAAGAGGGAAGCGACGCAGAGGTTGAAGCGTTACTTCAGATGCCAGTTCAGCGTTCTTACAAAGCGACATAAAATCACCCGCTTCAGCACGAGTTGCCTTGTACTCTGGAAGATAACGACCTGCTTGGCGCATCATCCATACTGGCGTGTAATCAACAGGCTGTTTTAAGAGTGCGCGTAGATAGCGATCATTTTTTAATTCGGTCATTCCGTAAATTCCAATTCAATCTTGTCTAGTTGTTGGCGTGTATTCTAACACTGATTGCAGGGTAAAAGCTGTGTGCTTTGCAACCTAGATCAAGTTATTAACTTTTAAATCAATGCTTAATTTGCACCCAATCATAGGCACATGTTAAAAATTTGTTCGCTAGCGAAAATTACAATTATAACACTGAGTTCCTACAACTCAGCATCTCATAACGACATCTTACTTACCCCCTCCACTTGTGGAGGGTTTTTTTTAGGTATTTGACCACCCATAGGCCAAATACTCCTGTAGGCCAATCCATACGTTTCAGACAGGTTTAATCCGCAGCGATATCTTCAATTGTCTGCTCAATCAGCGCTCTTGCAATAGTCCCTTTCGGCGCGACTTCTGGCATAGAATCTTTCGTAAACCATTGAGCATCAGACAGTTCGCTGTAATCTGGTTTCAACACACCACCAGCATAGTCGGCAAGAAAGCCCATCATCATACTAGAAGGGAAAGCCCAAGGTTGGCTGCCGAAGTATCGGATGTTAGTCACATCGATTCCTGTTTCTTCTTTCACTTCACGAGCAACACACTGTTCGAGAGTCTCTCCGACCTCTAGAAAGCCCGCTATCACCGTATACATCCCGGTTTTGTGTCGTGGGTGCTGAGCAAGTAAAATCTTATTGTCGTGCCTTACAGCGACAATGATGCATGGAAAGATTCTTGGATAGTGTAACGTACGACAATCACCGCACTGCATCGCCACTTGATTATGATTGAGGTGATTGCGTCCGCCACATTGTGGGCAAAAACGCATGCTTTGGCTCATGTGACCGTACTGAATCGCTTTGCTAGCGAGCAGAAACAGAGCCTCAGGCCAGTGCAGCAATTCACGCAGGCTTTGCATCTCAAATTGAAGATCGCTGTCAGAGTCATTTAGCCAGTAAACATGATGATTTTGATACTGACCAATGCATATCGCGTGTTCGATATTGAGTTCAAAATCCACAGCAGTGCCAAGTGGTAAGCGGCCTTCTATGGTCCAAATATCGCTTCCCGACACGACACACCAGTACGCTTTGTCAGTCATCTTACCGTCACTTTTTTTTAACATCCCTATGCCTCATTGCTTGCAGTTCGTTCATTTTACTGGCAATCTAATTTCATACTAGAGTTGTAGCCGATATTAATTCAGGCTATTACTTTTAGTAGCGTATAACAAATGGACCCCTACTTAAGCACTTATCATGATCACAAGGTTGTGATCAGATCATGAGGACATGGTCATGCTAAATAAATTTAAACAAGTACAAGAACAATGGGGTGGCTCGAATGAGGTCATCGATCATTGGCTCGAAACTCGACAGTCTCTAATCGTCGAGTATTGCAAGCTAGGTACCCTTCAGCCAGCTAACGGGCAATCAAACGTTGTTGAACTCCCTTCTCCTAAAGAAATCAGCTCATTTTGCGATCACGTTGTCGATTATATCTCTGAAGGTCATTTTAAGATCTACGATATGGTCATGGCAAAATGGCAAGCGACTGGCTTTAAAACCAATGACGAAATCGACACGACTTACGCGAAGATCGTTCTCACCACTGAGCCGCTGCTAGAGTTCAACGATAAATACGTAAAAGTAAGTGCAGACGATGAGTTGCCGAACTTCGAGGTCGACATGTCGAAGGTTGGAGAGCTACTTGAAGTGCGTTTTGAAGTAGAAGACCATCTGATTCAGCTTATTGCCGACAGTTTAGCGATTCCGCCAGGCGCATAAGCAAGAAACGAAAAGAAGATTAAATCGTGAGGGTTGGCGTTTATGACGTCAGCCCTTTTGCGTTCTTAGAACAGCATTTCCCAATAGTAAAAGCTCATAATTTGGGTTCTCTTTAAATGGTGAGAGTTAGAGGTGACTCCCTACTCGCTCCCTCTTACACGATGGAATGACACTTTCCTTTCACCCAAAAACAAAAAAGGCACCCGAAGGTGCCTTTTCTTTTAAGCTCTTAACGATTACTCGTCAGAAGAGAAGCCTGCATTTAGAAGTGCAGCTAGGTTGTCAGTAGCTTGTTCAGCTGAAGGACCTTCTTGCTCTTCTTCGCGCTTAGCTTGACGCTCTTGGTGGTATGCGAAACCAGTACCAGCTGGGATCAGACGACCAACAATTACGTTCTCTTTCAGACCACGTAGGTCATCACGCTTACCAGAAACCGCAGCTTCTGTTAGTACGCGAGTTGTCTCCTGGAACGATGCCGCAGAGATGAACGACTCAGTTGCTAGAGATGCTTTAGTAATACCTAGTAGTTCGCGCTCGAAGCGTACTAGTTCTTTACCTTCCGCTTCTAGAGCGCGGTTAGCAATCTTAACTTGTGAGTATTCAACTTGCTCTCCAGGTAGGAACTCAGAGTCACCTGCGTGCGTGATTGTACACTTACGTAGCATTTGACGAACGATAGTCTCGATGTGCTTATCGTTAATCTTTACGCCTTGTAGACGGTAAACTTCTTGAACTTCGTTCGCGATGTACTGAGTCACAGCGTGAATACCACGTAGACGTAGGATGTCATGTGGAGTTTCTGGACCGTCAGCGATTACATCACCACGTTCAATCTTCTCACCTTCAAACACGTTCAGTTGACGATGCTTAGGAATCATCTCTTCGTAAGTTTCGCCACCCTCGCGAGTGATAACTAGACGACGCTTACCTTTCGTTTCTTTACCGAAAGATACAGTACCTGTGTGCTCAGCAAGGATCGCAGGCTCTTTAGGCTTACGAGCTTCGAATAGGTCTGCTACGCGTGGTAGACCACCGGTGATATCTTTGTTACCGCCAGATTTCTGAGGGATACGTGCAAGAGTGTCACCAATGCCAACTTCTGCGCCATCTTCGATGTTTACAATCGCTTTACCAGGTAGGAAGTAGTGAGCTGGCATATCAGTACCAGGGATCATTACGTCGTTGCCTGCTGCATCAACAAGTTTGATAGCTGGACGCATATCTTTACCTGCTGCTGGACGCGCTGCTGCATCAGTTACCTCAGAAGAAGATAGACCTGTTAGGTCATCTGTCTGACGAGAAACTGTTACGCCATCGATCATGTCTACGAACTGGATGCGACCTGCCACTTCAGTGATGATTGGCATAGTGTGCGCTTCCCAGTTAGCTACTACTTCACCCGCATCAACTGAATCTTCGTGACCTTTAGTCAGCGTAGAACCGTAAGGAAGTTTGTGCTTCTCTTTCGTACGACCGAACTCATCAACGATGGTTAGTTCAGATGCACGAGAAGTGATTACAAGCTTCTTGTTTTTGTTGATAACGAATTTAGCGTTGTGTAGCTTAACCGTACCTGTAGTCTTAGCTTGGATGCTGTTCTCTGCTGCTGCAGTAGATGCCGCACCACCGATGTGGAACGTACGCATCGTTAGCTGTGTACCCGGTTCACCGATAGATTGTGCAGCGATAACACCAACTGCTTCACCTTGGTTCACTAGGTGACCACGTGCTAGGTCACGACCGTAACACTGTGCACAACAACCGAAGTCAGCGTCACACGTTACAACTGAACGTACTTTGATGCTGTCTACAGAGTTGTCTTCCATGATCTGACACCACTTCTCATCAATCAGAGTATTACGTGGAATTAGAACATCTTCAGAACCAGGCTTAAGAACGTCTTCAGCTACTACACGACCTAGAGCAAGCTCAGAAAGTGCAACTTTAACGTCACCACCTTCGATGTGAGGCATCATGTCGATACCTTCGTGCGTGCCACAGTCATGTTCGTGTACTACAACGTCTTGAGCAACGTCTACTAGACGACGAGTTAGGTAACCCGAGTTCGCTGTTTTCAGTGCCGTATCCGCAAGACCCTTACGAGCACCGTGCGTTGAGATAAAGTACTGAAGTACGTTTAGACCTTCTTTAAAGTTCGCAGTGATCGGTGTCTCGATGATTGAGCCATCTGGACGAGCCATCAGACCACGCATACCTGCTAGCTGACGAATCTGAGCTGCAGAACCACGAGCGCCCGAGTCGGCCATCATGTAGATGCTGTTGAACGATTCTTGCTGCTCTTCTTCACCGTCACGGTTGATAACAGTTTCAGAAGATAGGTTATCCATCATCGCTTTCGCAACGCGGTCGTTCGTAGACGCCCAGATATCGATAACTTTGTTGTAACGCTCACCCGCAGTAACAAGACCAGATTGGAATTGCTCTTGGATTTCACGAACTTCTTCTTCAGCAGATTCGATCTCATCGTATTTCGCTTGAGGTACAACCATGTCGTTGATACCTACAGAAACACCAGAAAGTGCTGCGTATGCAAAACCTGCGTACATGATTTGGTCAGCAAAGACTACAGTGTCTTTCAGGCCAAGCTTACGGTAAGCCTCGTTAAGCAGGTTAGAAATCTGTTTCTTACCAAGCTTTTGGTTAACTAGGCTGAACGGTAGGCCCGCTGGAACGATTTGCCATAGCATTGCACGGCCGACAGTTGTATCAACCATCTTCGTTTCAGTTGTGCTGTTACCATCTTCGTCTTTAACAGTCTCAGTGATACGAACTTTAACGCGAGCGTGTAGCTCAGCAGTCTTAGTACGGTATGCCTTCTCAGCCTCTGCAGGGCCAGCAAGGTACATACCTTCGCCTTTCACGTTGATCTTGTCACGAGTCATGTAGTAAAGACCCAATACAACGTCCTGAGAAGGTACGATGATCGGATCACCTGACGCTGGCGACAGAATGTTGTTTGTCGACATCATCAGTGTACGTGCTTCAAGCTGTGCTTCTAGAGTTAGAGGCACGTGTACCGCCATTTGGTCACCATCGAAGTCGGCGTTATATGCCGCACACACTAGTGGGTGAAGCTGGATCGCTTTACCTTCGATTAGTACTGGTTCAAACGCTTGGATACCTAGACGGTGAAGTGTAGGTGCACGGTTAAGCAGTACTGGGTGTTCGCGGATTACTTCGTCTAGGATATCCCAAACGATAGCTTCTTCGCGCTCTACCATCTTCTTAGCAGCTTTGATTGTCGTAGCCATGCCACGAGTCTCTAGCTTGCTGTAGATGAACGGCTTAAATAGCTCAAGTGCCATCTTCTTAGGAAGACCACACTGATGTAGACGAAGGTATGGACCTACTGTGATTACAGAACGGCCAGAGTAGTCTACACGTTTACCTAGAAGGTTCTGACGGAAACGACCCTGTTTACCCTTGATCATATCAGCAAGAGATTTCAGAGGACGCTTGTTCGAACCTGTGATCGCACGACCGCGACGACCGTTATCTAGAAGGGCATCAACAGACTCTTGCAGCATACGCTTTTCGTTACGTACGATGATGTCTGGAGCCGCTAGCTCTAGAAGACGCTTCAAACGGTTGTTACGGTTGATCACACGACGGTAAAGGTCGTTCAGATCTGAAGTCGCAAAACGACCGCCATCTAGAGGTACTAGAGGACGTAGATCTGGCGGAAGAACCGGAAGTACAGTCAGAATCATCCATTGCGGATCGTTACCCGATGCAATGAACGCTTCAACTAGCTTCAGGCGCTTAGTGATCTTCTTACGCTTAGTTTCAGAGTTAGTTGTTTCCAACTCTTCGCGCATTTCTTCCACTTCTTGATGAAGGTCCATTGTTGCAAGCAGATCTTTGATCGCTTCTGCACCCATCTTAGCAGTGAATTCATCACCCCACTCTTCTAGACGATCCAGATACTCTTCTTCAGTAAGCATCTGAGATTTTTCTAGATCAGTCATACCTGGTTCAGTTACTACGTACATTTCGAAGTAAAGAACACGTTCGATATCACGTAGAGGGATATCCATTAGTAGACCGATACGAGACGGTAGCGATTTTAGGAACCAGATGTGAGCAACTGGTGAAGCAAGCTCGATGTGGCCCATACGGTCACGACGAACTTTAGTTTGTGTAACTTCTACGCCACACTTCTCACAGATAACACCACGGTGTTTCAGACGCTTGTATTTGCCACAAAGACATTCGTAGTCTTTAACTGGACCAAAGATACGCGCACAGAACAGACCATCGCGCTCAGGTTTGAACGTACGATAGTTGATCGTCTCAGGTTTTTTAACTTCACCGAAAGACCATGAACGGATCATGTCTGGTGAAGATAGACCGATTTTGATTGCATCAAATTCTTCGGTCTTATGCTGCGCTTTTAGAAAGTTTAATAAGTCTTTCACAATCAGCTCCTGTAAGGAGTTAAAAGGAGCTCACCCGCAAAAGTGAGCACCTTCAACCAAATAATCGCTTTTCTCTATAAAGAAAGAAGGGATTACTCTTCGTCTTCTAGCTCGATGTTAATACCTAGCGAGCGGATCTCTTTCAACAGTACGTTGAACGATTCTGGCATACCAGGTTCCATGCTATGGTTGCCATCTACGATGTTCTTATACATCTTAGTACGGCCGTTAACGTCATCCGACTTAACTGTTAGCATTTCTTGAAGCGTGTAAGCAGCACCGTATGCTTCTAGTGCCCATACTTCCATCTCACCGAAACGCTGACCACCGAACTGAGCTTTACCACCAAGTGGTTGCTGAGTTACTAGGCTGTAAGAACCAGTTGAACGAGCGTGCATCTTGTCATCAACAAGGTGGTTTAGTTTCAGCATGTACATGTAACCAACAGTTACAGGACGCTCAAACGCATCACCAGTACGACCATCAAACAGAGTTAGCTGACCAGATTCTGGTAGGTCACCCAGTTTAAGTAGTTCTTTGATTAACGCTTCAGAAGCACCATCGAACACAGGAGTAGCAATCGGTAGACCGCCACGTAGGTTCTTGATCAGAGTACGAACTTGATCATCAGACAGTTCAGCAATGTCAACTTTCTGACGAGTATCACCAAGATCGTAAACCTTCTGTAGGAACTCACGGAACTTGTGCAGCTCTTGTTGTTCCTTAACCATTTGGTTGATCTTGTCACCGATACCTTTCGCAGCCAGACCTAAGTGTACTTCTAGGATCTGACCGATGTTCATACGCGATGGTACACCCAGTGGGTTCAGTACGATGTCGACCGGTTGACCTTTCTCATCGTATGGCATGTCTTCAACAGGGTTAATCTTAGAGATTACACCTTTGTTACCGTGACGACCCGCCATCTTATCACCAGGCTGGATGCGACGTTTAACTGCTAGGTAAACCTTAACAATCTTCAGTACGCCAGGCGCTAGATCATCACCTTGAGTGATCTTACGACGCTTAGTTTCAAACTTCTTATCGAAGTCAGCTTTTAGCTCATCCCACTGCTCAGCAAGTTGCTCAAGCTGTGATTGTAGCGCGTCGTCTTCTAGTGCTTGCTCTAGCCACTTCTTACGGCCGATTGCATCAAGCTTAGCTTCAGAGTAACCACCAGACAGAAGAACAGCTTTAACACGGTTAAGAAGGCCACCCTCAAGAATTTGGAACTCTTCAGTTAGGTCTTTCTTCGCTTCTTTCAGTTGCATCTGTTCGATTTCAAGTGCACGCTTGTCTTTCTCTACGCCATCGCGAGTGAAGACTTGTACATCGATGATCGTACCTGAAACAGAGTTTGGTACACGTAGAGAAGTATCTTTAACATCAGATGCTTTCTCACCGAAGATTGCACGTAGTAGCTTCTCTTCAGGAGTCAGTTGAGTTTCACCTTTAGGTGTTACTTTACCAACTAGGATGTCGCCACCCTTAACTTCAGCACCAATGTAAACGATACCTGACTCGTCTAGTTTAGACAGAGCAGACTCACCTACGTTTGGAATATCAGCTGTGATCTCTTCAGAGCCCAGCTTAGTATCACGAGCCACACAAGATAGTTCTTGGATGTGGATAGTCGTGAAACGGTCTTCTTGAACTACGCGCTCAGATACTAAGATCGAGTCTTCGAAGTTGTAGCCGTTCCAAGGCATGAATGCGATACGCATGTTTTGACCAAGTGCTAGCTCACCAAGGTCTGTTGAAGGACCATCAGCTAGTACGTCGCCACGTGATACAGGTTCACCTGGAAGCACGGTAGGACGTTGGTTAATACATGTGTTTTGGTTAGAACGCGTGTACTTAGTTAGGTTGTAGATGTCGATACCAGCTTCGCCAGGTACTAGCTCATCTTCGTTAACCTTAACTACGATACGAGAAGCGTCTACAGACTGAATCATACCACCACGTTTAGCTACGGCTGTTACACCAGAGTCTACTGCGATGTTACGTTCGATACCTGTACCAACTAGAGGCTTATCAGCTTTTAGAGTTGGAACTGCTTGACGTTGCATGTTCGCACCCATCAATGCACGGTTCGCATCATCGTGTTCTAGGAACGGGATAAGCGATGCAGCGATAGATACTACTTGGTTTGTCGCAACGTCCATGTAGTCAACGTGGTCGCGTGGGTGAAGACCAGATTCACCTTTTTGACGAGCAGTGATTAGCTCATCTGCGAACGTACCTTCTTCAGTAAGAACGGTGTTCGCCTGCGCGATTACAAATTGACCTTCCTGGATTGCAGATAGGTAATCTACTTCGTCTGTTACAACACCATCTACTACGCGACGGTACGGAGTCTCTAGGAAACCGTAGTCGTTACAACGCGCAAATGCAGATAGCGAGTTAATTAGACCGATGTTTGGACCTTCAGGCGTTTCGATCGGACATAGACGACCGTAGTGAGTTACGTGAACGTCACGTACTTCGAAGCCTGCGCGTTCACGAGTTAGACCGCCTGGACCTAAAGCAGAAATACGACGCTTGTGCGTTACTTCTGACAATGGGTTGTTTTGGTCCATGAACTGTGAAAGCTGTGAAGAGCCAAAGAATTCTTTAACAGCAGCAGAAATAGGCTTAGCGTTGATTAGGTCTTGAGGCATGATTGCATCAAGGTCACCAAGGCTTAGACGCTCTTTAACAGCACGTTCTACACGAACTAGACCAACACGGAATTGGTTCTCTGCCATTTCACCTACTGAACGGATACGACGGTTACCTAGGTGGTCGATATCATCAACTTCACCTTTACCGTTACGGATAGCGATCAGCTTCTTCATCACTTCGATGATGTCTGATTCGTCTAGCGTACCGCGCTCTTCTTCTTCTTCACGCTCGATAGAGCTGTTGAACTTCATACGGCCTACAGTTGATAGGTCGTAACGTTCTTCAGAGAAGAATAGGCTTTCGAATAGAGCTTCTGCAGCTTCTTTTGTTGGTGGCTCGCCAGGGCGCATCATGCGGTAGATTTCTACAAGCGCAGAGATACGATCTACAGTGCTGTCTGCACGTAGAGTGTCTGACATGAATGGACCATGGTCTAGGTCATTCGTGAACAATACTTCTAGAGCTTTGTGACCTGCTTGAGATAGGTTAGCAAGTGCCTCTAGGCTGATCTCTTGGTTAGCACCAACAATGATCTCGCCAGTTGCTTCGTTGATGTAATCTTTCGATGCAACTTTACCAACGATGTACTCTACTGGTACTTCGATGTGTTCAACGCCATCTTTTTCAAGTTGACGGATGTGACGAGCAGTAACACGACGACCAGTCTCAACGTAAACTTTGCCGTTTGCTTCGATGTCGAATGACGCAGTTTCACCACGTAGACGATCTGGAACCAACTCCATTAGTAGAGTTTGGTCTTTCACTTCGAAGTTCACTTTCTCGAAGAATAGATCCAGGATCTCTTCTGTCGACTTACCTAGTGCACGAAGGATGATTGAAGCTGGTAGCTTACGACGACGGTCGATACGTACGAATAAGTTGTCCTTAGGATCGAACTCAAAGTCTAACCATGAGCCACGGTAAGGAATTACACGTGCGTTATAAAGAACTTTACCTGATGAGTGGGTTTTACCCTTATCACTGTCGAAGAACACGCCTGGGCTTCGGTGCAGCTGGGATACGATAACCCTCTCGGTACCATTGATTACGAAAGTACCATTGTCTGTCATAAGCGGAATTTCGCCCATGTAGACTTCTTGTTCTTTAATGTCTTTTACAGTACCTGCTGGCGCATCTTTATCAAAGATAACTAGACGTAGTTTAACGCGTAGTGGCTTTGAGTAAGTTACACCGCGGATTTGACATTCTTTAACGTCAAAAACTGGCTCACCAAGACGGTAGCTAACGTATTGCAGCTCAGAATTGCCGTTGTAGCTCTGAATTGGGAATACAGAACGAAAAGCAGCCTCAAGACCGTATTGACCTTCAGGATCCTGTTCGATGAATTTGTCGAAAGAATCAAGCTGGATCGATAACAGGTATGGAATGTCCAAAACTTGTGGACGAGTACCAAAGTCCTTACGGATGCGCTTTTTCTCGGTATAAGAGTAAACCATGGGGTTCCTCAGCTCGCTGATAAGTGACCCAAACTACCCGAAACACTCCTCGGAGGGGGTAGTGACTAACAGCTGTTTACTGTAGTGAACGATTATCTTGGAAAGGTAATCGTTTTTTTGCTCAGGTTATGACGTTTAAACAGCGGGAAAATTCGTCATAGCCCTACAGCGCAAAAAGGCCGGTGGTTATTTAACCACCAGCCAATAGCCGTTAGGCTAAGAAATTAAGTAATAATTACTTAACTTCAACAGAAGCGCCTGCTTCTTCTAGCTGTGCTTTAAGAGCTTCAGCTTCAGCTTTGTCAACGCCTTCTTTTAGAGGTGCTGGAGCTGAGTCTACAAGACCTTTAGCTTCTTTAAGACCTAGGCCAGTTGCGCCACGTACAGCTTTGATTACTTGTACTTTGTTAGAACCAGCAGCAGTTAGGATTACGTCGAATTCAGTTTGCTCAGCAGCAGCTTCGCCACCAGCAGCACCGCCAGCTACAACAGCAGCTGCAGCAGATACGCCGAATTTCTCTTCCATAGCTTCGATAAGCTCAACAACTTGCATTACAGACATTTCTGCAACTGCGTCTAGGATTTGCTCGTTAGTAATAGACATAACAATTCTCTTTTAAGTCAACAATAAGTTTAATTTGCAACCAGTGAAAAGCAAGGCTTATGCCGCTGCTTCTTCTTTTTGGTCACGTAGTGCAGCGATAGTACGAACCAGCTTGCCTGCAGAAGCTTCTTTCATGCACATCATTAGGCGTGCGATTGCTTCGTCGTAAGTTGGTAGTGTCGCTAGTACTTCAGCATCAGTAACTGTGCCTTCAAATGCAGCAGCTTTGATCTCGAAATCTTTGTTCTCTTTAGCGAAGTCTTTGAAAAGACGCGCTGCAGCACCTGGGTGCTCGTTAGAGAACGCGATCAGAGTTGGACCAGAGAAAGTGTCTGTTAGACACTCGTAGTCAGTACCCTGAACCGCACGACGTGCTAGTGTGTTACGAACAACTTTCATGTAAACACCCGCTTCGCGAGCTTGTTTACGTAGAGAAGTCATTGCGCCAACTTCAACGCCACGAGAATCAGCTACAACTGCAGAAAGTGCACCATTAGCTGCTTCGTTGACTTCAGCAACAATTGCTTTTTTGTCTTGAAGATTTAAAGCCATTTGGTTTAACCTCTGGTTGTGATTACAGCACTCATTACAGTGTGTAATGAGCGTTTACGATGCTAATAAACATGAATCACTTCATTTAAATTAGGCATCGCCTACGTAGGTTTTATTAAGCTATAACTCCGAAA
Organism: Vibrio sp. D420a; assembly: GCF_030248625.1. Classification (NCBI taxonomy): domain Bacteria; kingdom Pseudomonadati; phylum Pseudomonadota; class Gammaproteobacteria; order Vibrionales; family Vibrionaceae; genus Vibrio; species Vibrio sp. D420a. The sequence goes on from NZ_JAHGAN010000016.1 coordinate 139,491, forward strand.
AGCACAGCGCCTACGGTCTTGGGATAGATGACTCGAATTGCTTCAGAAATCACCCAACCACAAATATTAGGCGCAGAATTATACACTAAATCTGCGCCTAAGCAAATTAGTTTGCTTGAGTGTTCAGGCTAGCCTGATCAACAGCAACACCAGCACCCATAGTAGTAGAGATGCTTACTTTCTTCAGGAAAGTACCTTTCGCTGAAGAAGGCTTAGCTTTCTTAAGAGCAACTAGCAGAGCTTCAAGGTTTTCTTGAATCTGGTTAGCTTCGAAAGATGCTTTACCGATAGTAGTGTGGATGATGCCGTTCTTGTCGTTACGGTAACGAACCTGACCAGCTTTAGCGTTCTTAACAGCTTCAGCAACGTTAGGAGTTACAGTACCAACTTTAGGGTTTGGCATAAGGCCGCGTGGACCTAGGATAGTACCTAGTTGACCAACAACGCGCATTGCATCTGGAGAAGCAACAACTACGTCGAAGTTCATTTCGCCTTTCTTCACTTGCTCAGCAAGATCTTCCATACCAACAACATCTGCGCCAGCTTCTTTAGCTGCTTCTGCGTTTGCACCTTGAGTGAACACAGCAACGCGGATTTCACGGCCAGTACCGTGAGGTAGCACAGTAGCGCCACGTACGTTTTGGTCAGATTTACGAGCATCGATGCCTAGGTTAACAGCAACATCAACAGACTCAACGAATTTAGCAGTAGCTAGTTCTTTAAGAAGAGCAACAGCTTCGTTGATTTCGTACTCTTTAGTTACGTCAACTTTTTCGCGGATTACGCGCATACGCTTAGTAAGTTTTGCCATCTTATTAACCCTCTACCACTAGGCCCATTGAACGAGCAGTACCAGCGATTGAACGCTTCATTGCTTCGATGTCAGCACCAGTCATATCAGCAGCTTTAGTTTCTGCGATTTCTTGGATTTGAGCGTCAGTTACAGTACCCACTTTTTCAGTGTTTGGACGACCTGAACCAGACTTAACGCCAGCAGCTTTCTTAAGAAGAACAGCAGCAGGTGGAGTCTTAGTTACGAACGTGAAAGAACGGTCGTTGTATACAGTAATAACTACTGGAGTCGGTAGACCTTTTTCAACAGATTCTGTTTTTGCGTTGAACGCTTTACAGAATTCCATGATGTTAACACCGTGTTGACCTAGAGCAGGACCAACCGGTGGCGACGGGTTTGCCATACCAGCTGCAACTTGCAGTTTGATATAAGCTTCAACTTTCTTAGCCATGATATTTCCTAATATTTGGGTACATGCGCTAGCCGCAAGGCAAGCTCCCCATAATTTGAATTAAGCTTTTTACTTCCTCAGAAGTAAAAAGGCGCGAAATTATAATCATAATTCGCGCCTTAAACAACCCTAAAAAGGTGATTTTTTATACTCTTTTAATTTGAACAAGTTGCCAATAAGTTATCCACAACTTTGTTCAACTATTCGAGTCTTAGTCCAGTTTTTCAACCTGACCGAATTCAAGCTCAACAGGAGTTGCACGACCAAAGATCGATACAGAAACCTTAATGCGGCTCTTCTCGTAATCCACTTCTTCAACAGTACCGTTGAAGTCAGCAAATGGACCATCGTTCACACGAACCACTTCACCAGCTTCGAACATAGTCTTAGGACGTGGAGCTTCGCTCGCTTTCTCTAGACGGTTCAGAATCGCATCAGCTTCTTTGTCAGTGATTGGTGCAGGACGATCAGAGGTGCCACCAATGAAGCCCATAACACGCGGAATGCTGCGTACTAAGTGCCATGATTCGTCATTCATGATCATCTGAACTAATACGTAGCCAGGGAAGAATTTACGTTCACTCTTACGACGTTGACCCGCGCGCATTTCCACTACTTCTTCAGTAGGTACTAGCACATCGCCAAACAGTTCTTCCATGTTGTGCATTTTAATATGTTCGCGTAGCGATTGAGCCACACGACCTTCAAAGCCAGAGAAGGCTTGAACTACATACCAACGTTTTTTTGGAGCTTCACTCATGAATCAGAACCCTCTATACCCCAGTCACAAAGGCAACAAGACGAACCATAATGCCGTCGATGCCCCATAGTGCTAGAGCCATAACAATACTTACAGCTAGAACGATCAATGTGGTTTGCATAGTTTCTTGGCGTGTAGGCCAAACCACTTTACGAATCTCCATACGAGATTCTTTTGCAAATTCGATCGCAGCTTTACCTTTAGTTGTCGTTGCTGCAACGCCTAGTGCGGCAGCAATCAGCACAACTACACCTGCAGCGCGAATTACAACTGATAATTCACCATACAGGTAATTACCCACAACAGCGGCGGCTAGCAGAACAAAAGCGACAATCCACTTCATTGTATCTGCTGCACTTGAGCTATCAGGAGTCTCAGCGTTTGCTTTCATAAAACCAACCTGTGATAAGTCTTAAATATAGACGACAATAACCCCGCTGTTGCAGGGCACATTCCTTTGCGTTGCAGAACAACACATCTAACAGTCATTTTAGTCAAAAATGATCGTTTTATTCTTTGCTAAGAGACAAAGTTGCTGTGATTTCACGCAACTCTTTTTTTAGCGCAGAAAAAGGGCATCAAATGATGCCCTTTTTACTAGTGGTTCGTCAAATCTTATGCAAAGATTTTAGCTA